>JAOPYS010000020.1 GCA_025964465.1 Thermoleophilia bacterium | reverse complement strand
CCGAGGCCGCCGGCGGCAACGCCGCGGCACTGCTGCTTCCCATGCATGAACAACCCATGTCGCGTCCCTCGTCGTACCTGGACCTCCACGGTACGCCGGAACGCCCGGGAGCGCCAGCGGCCGCGCGTGCCCTGGCGACGTGTCCGCGAGGTTGCAGCGCCGCGGGGAGCGGGGAGGTCGCCTCCATGGCCGACGATCCCATCAGCCCCGTCGCGCCGATCGGCGCCGAGCCCGTCGAGGCGCCGCGGTCGGCGGACCCCGTCACCCCCGCGTCGAGCGTGCGTGCGACGTCGGCGCCCGCAGCCGCGGGCAGCGTGGGCGCACCCCTCGGGACGCCGGAGCTGGGCGATGCCGTGGCCATCGACGAGGTCGAGCACCCCGTGCTCGCACCGGCGGACGTGGAGGCGCGCGCGACCGTGCACGACGCCGCGCTGCACGGTGGGCGCATGGCGCGCGCGATCGAGCAGGCCGCTGCGGGCGCGCCGGGCCAGGCCGCGGCCCCCGGGACGCGTCCGGACGTGAACGACCGCGCGCAGCAGCTGGGCGGCTCGATGGCGGCCGCCTCGTCCGGGCAGGCGAGCCCGCGTGCCGACGCGCCGGACGTCGACGACCCGCAGCTCGACCACGTCGACCCGCTCGCGCCGATCAGTCGGATCGAGGCAGAATCGCACCGGCGCGACGACCGACACAGGGCAGAGGAGCAGGGCGATGCCGACGTACATCCGTGAGATCGCGATGGAGCCGGAGGACGAGCGGCGCCTCGCGGTGCGGCCCGAGCACCGCGAGTACGTGCGCGGGTGCTTCGAGCGGGGCGAGGTGCGCATGTCCGGCCCGCTCGCGGGCGACGCCGGCGCAGTGATCGTCTACGAGGCCGCCGACGAGGCTGCCGCCCGCGCGCTCGTCGACGCAGACCCCTACCGACGCGAGGGCGTGGTGCGCGAGGTGTCGCTGCGTGAGTGGACCGTCGTGGTGCCCGCACCCGGGTGATGGCGACGACCGCCGAGGCGACCGGGGGGCCGTGGTCGGCGGTCGAGGTGCTGACGCGCGCCGGCTCGGCGCGTGACGGGTTCCGCGCCGCGATCGGCACGGACGTCGAGGTGGACGCACGCCTGGTCAGCGACCTGCTGCGCGTGTCAGGTCGGGTGGGAGCGACCCTCGAGACGCGCCGCGCGCTGGTGGAGCTGTGCGGGCTCGTGCGCGCGATGGACGCCGCCGAGGCGGGACGCATCGACCCCGGGGAGCTGCGTCGTGGGCTGGAGGTTCACTCCGGTCGCACGGATGGATTCGCGCAGTTCCACGACGCGCGGGTGCTGCTGCGCACGCTCGCGGAGGTGCTCGGCGCCGGGCGGGCCGAGGCCGACGACCCACGCCCCGTGCTGGCGCAGCTCGCGTGGCTGCACCGCGACCTGCGCTGCTGGCTGCTCGAGCAGCTGACGGGCGACGCCGGGGGGCAGGTCACCGCGCCGGCGCCGGCGCCGGCCGCTGCGGTCGCCGACCCGCGCGAGCCGTGGCGCATCGCCGCGCCCGAGGAGCGACGTCGCGCCGATGCGCGCGTGGAGGACCTGCTCCACGGGGCGGCGCACCACCCGATCACGGGGCTGCTCGGCGCCGCGTGGGTGCGCGGCTGGTACGCCGCACCCGTCCCGGGCGACCGGCTCGGCGACGACCGGGCAGAGCTGGCGCGGATGGCGACGGCGGCCGTCGCGTTCGGGTGGGACCACGTGCTGCAGGTGGCCCGGGCACGCCCGCCGCGCTGGACGCTCGACGGCGACCGCCTCCGCGTCGGGGACGACCTGCGCCCGTCCTGGCGCCTGCCGGCCACGGCGGACGGCCTCGCCCTCGCCGCCCGGGAACGCCCGGGGCCCACGATCGTGACGAGCTTCGACGATGCCTTCGCCTACGTGGAGGCGGATGGTCACCACCTCGTCCTCGGGCCGGCGGACGTGGTCGAGGCGATCGTCGGCGCGACGCCGCTGGAGGCGATCGCCGCGTTCCGCGACCACGTGGATTCCCTCGCCGACGAGGACGGCGACCCCCCGTCCGACCTGTTGGCCGTCGCCATGGCGTGCGGCCGCCTGCGCCGTCGCTCCCGCTGACGGGGGCCGCAGGGCCCGTGCTGGTGGGTCAGGCGGCGGGCGCGCGCGCGACGAACGTGCCGACCATCGACTCCGGGTGGGCGTCGCACAGGTACGTGTACGTGGCGGCGCGGAACGTCACCCGCCACGTCACCGTCGTGATCGCGTCGATGCTCGTCGTCCGGGCCACGCCGCTGCCACGCAGGTGGAAGTTGTGGATGTCGGAGCGATCACGCACGACGATCGTGTAGGCGCGGCCGGCCGTGACGGACTTCACCCGCACGCCCGTCTTCGTCGTGAGGCTGATCGCGTGCGTGGGGCCGACGGTGCCGTAGAGCGTGATCGCCGTCGTCGCGGCGTTCGCTGCCGGGGCCGCGGCGAGCACGCCGCCGACCAGGAGTGCGATGGGCAGGAGGCGGCGGCGCAGGAGGGTTCGCATGTCGCCAACCTATGCGCTCCGCCTCCGCCCCATGCGTCAGCCGCCGGGGAAGGCGCCGAGGCTGGTCGCGACCACGGTGCCGACGACCACGATCGCACTGGAGGCGAGCAGGCCGAGGCGCACGGTGTGTGCCTCCAGCCCGTGCAGGCGCGCCAGCACCAGCGCGTGGAACGCCGTCGGCATCGCGGCGATCAGGTACAGGGAGTGGGGCACGTCCGCGCCGCCCAGCCGTGCCACGAGCCACAGCGCGGCCGGTGCGAACGCGATCCGCACGGCCGCCGCGCCCGCGACCTCCGCCACCTCGCTCCAGCGGTGCGCGAACCCGCCCAGCGGCAGCGACAGGCCGAGCAGCAGGAAGCCCACCGGGCCGATCACGTGCCCGAGCACCGTGCCGAGCGCGTCGAGCTGGACGGGGTCGTGTACCACGGTCGCCCGCAGCACCAGCAGTCCGAGCACCGTCCACAGTGGGGGGCTCGAAGCGACCTCGCGCAGGGCGGCGCGCACCCCACCCGTCGCGCCCGCGCCCGGCACCGCGCCGGCGTCGTCCCCACTCGGCTCCGCATAGTGGCCGGCGATGACCGTGGCCACGACGATCGCCGGCACGACGAGGCTGACCTGGTCGTACACCACCGCGAGCCGCAGCCCGTCGCGCCCGTAGGCGAGGTTCGCCAGCGGGAACCCGATGAACCCGGTGTTGGGGAAGGCCGCCACCAGCCACAGCGCGCCGCGACGCGGGCGCGTGCGGGCGGCGACGGCGGCGTACCCACCCGCCACCAGCACCGTGAGCCACCACGCACCGACGCCGCACGCCACGACGGCGAGCAGCTCGCGGTCCAGGCGGATCGACAGGAAGGCGTACGCCGCCGCGAGCGGGATCAGCACGACGTAGTTGGTGCTCCACAGCCGCTCGCGCAGGCGGGCTGATCCCGCGCGCAGCTGCAGCCGCAGGCCGATGGCGCCGCTCACGGCGAAGAGGAGGAGGTCGACCAGCACGCGGCGACGCTATCGCGCCCGGGCATGGTTGGCTCCGCGCAGGTGGGGAACACCCCGCCCGATGGCGGTGCGCGGCACGCGGTGGTGGTCGGGTCGGACGTCCGCGCGCCGGCGACGGCTCGCGGCGGCGCTGGCGCTCGTCCTCGTGGTCGCCTCGGCCATCGCCTGGTGGCACCACGTCGAGACCTCCTACGACCGCATCCGCAGCGACTCGCTCGGCGCCCACCACGTCGGCCTCGACTCCACGCTGCTCGTGCCCCACGGCGTCGACGCCGACCACCCGGCACCCGCCGTGCTGGTCGCGCACGGGCTCGGCGACGGGCAGGAGGACGTGGCCGGCACCGCGCGGGCGCTCGCGCACGCGGGCTACGTCGTGCTGAGCTGGACCTCGCGCGGCCAGCGCGGCTCGACGGGCCGGGTCGGCATCGCGGCCCCGGACGGCGAGGTGGCGGACGTCTCCGCGCTCGTCGACCAGCTCGCCCGCCGGCGTGACGTCCAGCGTGACCGTGCAGGTGATCCCCGGGTGGGCATCGTCGGGGTGTCGCAGGGTGGCGGCGTCGCCCTGCTCGCCGCGGCCCGCGACCATCGCATCGACGCCGTCGTGCCGGTGTTCGCCTGGTACGACCTGCGCGCCGCCCTCGAGCCAGACGCCGCACGCCGCACCCTCGGCGCCGAACCCGGCGTGCTCAAGCTGCGCTGGGGGAGCGAGCTGTTCGCCGCCGGGTCCGGTGGCGCGCGCCGCGCCGCGCCGTGCGGCAACGTGGAGGACGACGCCTGCACGGCGTGGACGGGGTCGGCCCAGCGTGGGCAGCTCACCCCTGCGGCGCGTTCGCTGCTCGCCACCCGCAGCCCTGCCGAGGTCGTCGCCGACATCGAGGCGCCGACGCTCGTCGTGCAGGGCCAGATGGATTCGCTCTTCGACCTGACGCAGGGCGCCGACCTCGCCCGCGCGCTGCGCCGCGAGCACGTGCCGACACGCGTGGAATGGATGCGGGGCGGCCACGACCTGCCGCTCGACGAGCGACGACGCGCGCACCTGGACGGCGCCGTGCTGCGGTGGTTCGACCACTTCCTGCGCGACCGCGGGGACGTGCCGGTCGGCCCGCGGTTCACGGTGCAGCTGGGCGCCGGTCGCGGCTACGCGAACGCCCCTGACATCCCGCCCGAGGCCACGAGCCGGCACGTGCACGTCGAGCCGGTCGATCGCACCGACCGATCGGGGAGCGTGCGCTTCTCGGCGCCGGCCGCCGGCCTGCCCGCGGACGCGACCAGCCTGCCGGGGCTCGGCGACGTGACCGCCCTGTCCACCGGATTCACCGCTCCCCGCGGGCAACGGGCCCGCTTCGAGAGCGCGCCCGTCGACGGCGGCATCGAGATCATCGGCACGCCGCGCATCCGCCTCGCGTTCAGCGGCGACCATCGCGACGGCATCGCGTTCGTGCACCTGGTCGACATCGCCTCGGACGGCCGTCGCATCGTCCCCCGCGGGCTCGTGTCCGCCCTGCGGCTCAGCGACCTGCCCGCCCTCGGCGCGCCCGGTCGCGCCTACGACGTCGCGCTGCCGCCGATCGCCTGGCGCCTCGCGCCCGGGCACCGCCTCGGGGTCGAGGTGTCGAGCACCGACGCCGGCTACGTCGCACCCGCCGAGCCCGCCACCTTCGCCGTGCGGCCCGTCGGCCGGCTCGGGCTGCGCATCCCCGAGGTGCGCTCGCCCGAGCGCAGCGACGACACCTTCGAGGCGGGACGCGACCCGCGCCTGCTGCTCGCCGCGGCTGCCGCCCTCGTCCTGCTCGCCACCCTCGCCGGCCTGCTCGTCGCGCGCGCCGCTGGACGCCGCGACCGCCGCGTCCAGGAACCCGCGCTGCGTGACGTGCCCATCCGCGCACAGGGGCTCGCGAAACGCTTCGGTGATGGTCGCGTGGCCGTCGACGGCGTCACCTTCCGGGTCGACCCGGGCACGGTCGTGGGGCTCGTCGGCCCCAACGGCGCCGGCAAGACCACCGTGCTGCGCATGCTGCTCGGCCTCGTCCATCCCACGGACGGCACCGCGCACGTGTTCGGGCAGCGCGTCCGGCCGGGCGTGCCCAACCTCGCCCGCATCGGCGCGCTGGTGGAAGGGCCCGGCCTCGTGCCGCACCTGACGGGCCGCGCGCACCTGCAGCGCTACTGGAGCGCGACGGGGCGCTCCGCCAGGGACGCCGGGGTCGACGCTGCCCTCGCCGCCGTCGGCCTCACCGCCGACGCGGAACGGACCGTCCGCACCTGGTCGCAGGGGATGCGCCAGCGCCTCGCCATCGCGCAGGCGCTGCTCGGCCGCCCGGACCTCGTGCTCCTGGATGAGCCGACCAACGGCCTCGACCCGGCGCAGGTCATCGAGCTGCGCGAGCTCGTCCGCGCGATCGCATCCGAGGGGCGGTCCGTCCTGCTGTCGAGCCACCAGCTCGACGAGCTCGAGCGCGTGTGCACCCACGTCGTGCTCGTGGCCGAGGGGCGCGTGCTCGCCTCCGGCACGCTCGACGAGGTGCGCGCCGACCACGGCTCGCTCGAGGCGGCGTTCCTGGCCCGCGTGGAGGAGGGTGGCACCCATGCGTGACGAGCTGCGCCGCCAACTGACCCGCCGCCGCACCCGCGTGGTGCTGCTGGCCATGGTGGTCATCCCGCTGGCGCTCGCCGCGATCTACGCCGTGCGCGGCACCCCCGAGCTGGCCCCGGGCGCGTCGCCGCAGCTCGTGCACCTCGCAGCCGGGTCGGCCCTCGCCTTCGGCATCTTCGTCCTGTACCTGTGCGCGCCGTTGCTGCTGCTGGCCGTGGCCGCGACCTTCGCGGGCGACGCGCTCGCGGCGGAGGCGGGCTGGGGCTCCCTGCGCTACCTGCTCGCGGCGCCCGTGCCGCGCCGCCGGCTGCTCGCACGCAAGCTGCTCGCGGCGGTCGTGCTGACCGCCGCCGCGCTGCTCGTCCTCGTCGGCACCTCGCTCCTCGCCGGCCTCGTCGCCTTCGGGTGGCACGCCCTCGACACGCCGGTCGGCGGCGAGCTGGCCGCGTCGGTCGGCGCCGAACGCCTCGCCATCGCCTGCGCGTACGTGCTGGTGTCGGTGATGCCGTTCATGGCGATCGCTTTGCTGTGCGCCACGGCCACCGACGCCCCGCTCGCGGCGGTCGGTGCTGCCGTCGGCGTAGCGGTGGTCTCGCAGATCCTCGACGAGGTGCCGACGCTCGGCGTGGTCCGCTCCCTGCTGCCGACGCACTACGCGTACGCGTGGACCGACCTGTTCGTCGACCCGCCCCTGCCGGACCAGCTGGCCGCGGGGACGCTCCAGGCCGCCTGCTACGCCGTCGCCGCGTGCGCAGCTGCGTGGTGGTCGTTCTCGCGGCGCGACATCACCGCCTGACCGACGCGCCGTCGGTTCCATTTTGGAACTCTTGAGTACGGTTCCGCGCACATCCGTTGTCCACGTGGACAAGATCCGGGCCGACTCGGCATGGAAGCGCGCTCCCATCGGCAACGGTGACCCTGGAACCGTCATCACGCACCGGGGGAACACCACCGTGTCCAAGGCCGAGATCGTCATCGCACTCAACACCGTCTGGGTGCTCGTCGCCGCGACCCTCGTCCTGTTCATGCAGGCGGGGTTCGCGCT
>JAOPYS010000457.1 GCA_025964465.1 Thermoleophilia bacterium | reverse complement strand
GCCGCGGCGCCGTGAGCCGGATGGCGAGCATCGTCCTGACCATCGCCGCGCTCGCCGCGTCGACCGTCGTCTCGTTCGTCGAGTTCGACACGACGCGCTTCGGTGAGTTCGCCGGGCAGGTCAACTCGGACGAGCTCGCCAACGTCGGCCGGATCGTCGTGTCGCTGTGCGCCATCGTCGCCACGATCTTCGCGGTGCGCGGGCGGGCCGACGACGGGCGCCACGGCGAGTTCCAGGCGCTGCTGCTCGCCTCCGTCTGCGGCATGGGCCTGTTCGTCGCGGCCAGCAGCTTCGTCACGCTCTTCGTCGGCCTCGAGCTGTTCTCGATCGCGCTGTACGTGCTGTGCGCGCTCGACGCGGACCGCGCCTCCTCGCTCGAGGCGGGCCTCAAGTACCTGATCGTCGGCGGCATGTCGAGCGCCGTGCTGCTCTACGGCAGTGCGCTCGTGTACGGCGCCACCGGGTCGCTCGACTACGCTGACATCGGCGGGTACGCCGGCCGCGGGCTGCTGCTGCACGCCGGCGCTGCCATGGTGCTCGGCGGCCTCGCCTTCAAGATCTCCGCCGCGCCCATGCACTGGTGGACCCCCGACGTGTACGAGGGCGCCGGCACCCCCGTCACCGCCTTCATGGCCACCGCCACCAAGGTCGCCGCGTTCATCGCCCTCGCCCGCGTGCTGACCGACGCGTTCGGCCCCGACGCCCACCGCTGGGTGCCGATCGTCGCGG
The DNA here is from genome assembly GCA_025964465.1 of Thermoleophilia bacterium. Taxonomy (GTDB): domain Bacteria; phylum Actinomycetota; class Thermoleophilia; order Gaiellales; family SKUG01; genus JAGQUL01. The sequence goes on along the minus strand of JAOPYS010000457.1, from coordinate 2,010 downwards.
CGCTGTCGGTGACGAGCATCGTGGTCGGCAACTTCGGCGCGCTCGTGCAGTCCCACCTCAAGCGCATGCTCGCCTACTCCTCGATCGCGCAGGCCGGCTACCTGCTGCTCGGGATCGTGGCGTGGGACGAGACGGGCCTGTCCGCGCTCGTCTACGCGCTCATCGTCTACGCGACGATGTCCCTCGGCGCCTTCGCCTACATCATGGTGCTCGAACGCGACCTCGGTCGCGATGCCACCTTCGCCGACCTCGCCGGCCGCGGCTGGATCACCGCCGACCAGTCGCTCCTGCGGACGCTGCCGGCCCTCGGCATGGTCGTCTGCTCGCTCTCGCTCGCCGGCATCCCGCCGACCGCCGGCTTCTTCTCCAAGTTCGGCCTGTTCCAGGGCGCGGTGGAGGCGGACTACGCCTGGCTCGCCGTGGTCGCGGCGCTCGGCTCGGTCGTGAGCCTGGGCTACTACCTGCGCGTCGGGGTCGAGCTCTACATGCGGGCGCCGGACGCGAGCCGCCTCGCCGAGGAGACCGCGCACCTGCCCGCCGCCAGCGTCAGCGACGACGTTCGCCCCGCCGGCACCCGCATGCCGGTCACCGCAGCGCTCGGGTTCGCGCTCGCCGTCGCCACGCTCGTCCTGGCCTTCCTCCCGACCCACGTGTTCGACGCCGGCTGCAAGGCCCGCGGCGTGCTCGTCGCCGGTGGTGGCGCCTGCACCCGCGCCGACGCCAACGACGACCGTGCAGGCGATTCCGCATCGACTGATGCCTCGCCCGGCGCCCCCGTCGTCGCCTCCGGCCGCTGACACCGCGCGGCCATTCGGTGGCCGCTTGGGGAACACCTGCCTGCACCTGTGCGATTGATCAGGCATGGATCCTGTCTCGCAGACCACCGGTCGCACGCAGGTGCTCGCGCACCGTGGCTACCACCCGACCGGCATCGCAGAGAACTCGCTCGGCGCCTTTCGCGCGGGGCAGGCGCTCGGCGTCGACCTGCTCGAGCTCGACGTGCGGCGCACGCGTGATGGGGTGCTCGTCATCCACCACGACGCCGAGGTGGACGGCGGCCGCAAGATCGCGGACCTCGACTATGCGCAGCTGCCACCGCTCTCCGACGGGCAACCCATCCCCACCTTGGCCGAGGTCGCGGACTTCGCCCGCTCGAGCGGCGCCCACCTCGCGGTCGAGCTCAAGGAGAAGGGCTACGAGCGCGAGGCGATGGCGCAGCTGTTCGCCCGCGTGCCCACGGCCCAGGCCGAGGTGATCAGCTTCAACCGCACCTCGGTCACGGCGGTCGAGGGCATCGATCCCTCCATCCGCACGGGCCTGCTCGAGCCCCGACTGCCCGAGTGGCTGCGAAAGACGCCGCTGTATCCCGCCGCGCGCTGGGCGATGGACGCGCTGGGCTGGCATCCGTCGCTGGGTGCGGCCGCCAAGGTCGGTGCGGACTACGTGAGCATCGACCAGCAGCTCGCAACGCCGAAGTTCCTGGCCGATGCGCGCGAGCGCGGCGTCGGCGTCGACGTGTGGACGGTCGACCGGCCCGCCGACATGCAGCGTCTCCTCGACGAGGGCGTGCAGGGCATCGTCACCAACCACCCCGACGTGGCCCTCAAGCTGCGCGCTGCCTCCACCCTGCCCGAGGCTCCGCCGCTGGAGGCCGCCTCGTGAGCGTGCCGGTCATTCCGATCCTCGCCGTCGGTGCCGGCGTCGCCGCGGTCGCCGTCGGGGCGCAGTTCGCCTTCGGGAAGAAGAACGCCGTGACGCAGGGCGGCTCGCCGTGGGGCGGGCCCGTCAACGCGTGGCTCGCCCGCCGCAGCGTGATCGGGTTCGGGGTGAAGGAGACGCTGCTCGGCGGCAGCCCGACGCACATCGGCGAGCGCTGGAAGCGGGTCACCACCATGCAGCGGGCCGAGGCCGACGTGCGCGGCATGGAGAACGCCGTCTTCTACCTCGGCGCCAAGCAGGTCGGGAAGAAGCTCCTGATCGGCTACGACAACGGCCCCGACGCCTTCCGCC
>JAOPYS010000423.1 GCA_025964465.1 Thermoleophilia bacterium | reverse complement strand
CGCCCGCGCCGACCACGGGGCCGACGCCGATGCCCTCCCCGGGCCCCGCGCCCACGCCGCCGCAGCCGACCGCGGCTCCCGGCTCCGGCTACGCCGACGCCGCCGACGCGCCGAACTCCGCTGGGTCGGGTCAGCCCGGCACCGCGACGGGCCCCGCCGACCTCGCCGTGGGCTGGTGGCCGCAGGACATCTCGCTGCACGCCGACGCCGCCGGCGCGACGCTGCGCTTCCAGTCCACCATCGTCAACCTCGGCGGCGCCGCCGCCCCCGTGCACGCCGGCGACCGCGTGGAGTACACCGTGCAGCGCACCGATCGCATCGGCACCCTCGGCGAGGTCGTCGCACGCGGCTCGGCCCCGCTCGGCCGCGGTGACGTGCAGCCCTTCCCCGTTGACGTGGGGGAGGAAGTGGGGCACGACATCAACTCGTTCGGCACGCACCTGGCCGACATCACGTCGCTCGCACCACAGCACGCAGCGATCGTCGGCGCCGGCCAGGCCACGCAGGCTCTGCACATCGCGGACGCAGCGAAGGGGATGTACGTGCTGCGCCAGACGATCGTCCACGCCGACGGCAGCCACGATGCCGTCCCCACCGACGACGAGCGCGCCACCGAGTTCATCCTGGACGGCGCCGGCGGCATCCTCCACACCTCCTCGCGCTACAGCGGCTGACGCCTCGCGCCAGCCACACCTCCTTCCACGCACACCACCACCGACGGGACACACCATGAGCTCCTCCATCTCCGCATCCGCCACCTCCGCACTCCGCGCCGCCGCGGCGACACCGGGCGCCTCCAAGCTGCTCACCTTCGGCGGCGGTGCCCTCGCTGTGGGCGCCGGCGTCGGCGCCGTCGCGCTCGCCGCCAAGGCCACCGGCGACTCCGGCCACCGCCGCCTCGTGAGCGGCGTGCTCGCCGGCACCGGCGTCGCTGCCGGCGTCGGCGCCGCGCTGCTGCGCAACACCAGGGCGTTCGGTCCGCTCGCCGGCCTCGGCGTCGGCCTCGCGGCGGCCGGCATCGTCGACGCGATCCGCGGCGGCGGTGGCGCGAAGCCCGCCCCGCTCGGCGAGCGCGCCAACCTCAAGCCGGGCGACCTGCTGCCCGACGGCGAGCAGGCCGCGCCCACGACCGTAACCCGCGAGGGCGACAGCATCCGCTTCGACTCTGTGGTCGGCAACCGCGGCGCGGCGCCCCTGCAGCTGTCGCTGCACCTGGCCAAGGAGGGCACCAGCGACACGGGCTCCACCAACCAGGTCATCTTCAACGAGGACGGCACCGCCAAGGAGCGCCCCCTGCAGGGCGGCCTGCGCCTGGACGAGCGCCGCGATCACAGCCACCTGCACTTCGACGACTTCGTCTACTTCCAGATGTACAAGGCCGACGGCAACGGGCGCCCCGACACTGCGGCAGGCGAGCTCGCGCAGGGCGTCAAGCAGAGCTTCTACATCACGGACGTGCAGAAGTACGACGGCACCTCCGCCGCCAACCTGGAGAAGGCGGGCAAGCTCAAGGAGAAGGGGATGGTCGACCGCGGCATCATCCCCGCGGACGTGATGCAGGGCATCTCCGTCGGCAACGCCGACGTGTACGGCGCCGGCCTCGAGGGCCAGAGCCTGAACGTGGGTGACATCGCGCCCGGGCGCTACGTGCTGCGCGAGACCTTCGACCCCAATGACGAGGTCATCGAGCAGGACGAGCACAACAACGCCGCGGACACGCTCATCGAGATCGGCGCCGACGGCAAGCTCACGACGATCCGCTCGGGTTTCGCGCCGGCCAGCGACTACACGCAGCTCGACGACGGGCGCTCCGTCATCCCCAGCGTGGTCGAGAGCATGAAGAAGAACGTGCACGACCACGAGAACGCCGCGGAGCGTGAGGAGGCCGCGACGAACTCGCCCCTGTTCCCGTCGAACGACGGCGGGTTCATCGGCCCGATCGCACCCGGCCACACGCGCTGACACCTGCAACACGCAGGCGAGCTGAGGCGACACACAGGTAGGGACGACGAGCCTTCACGGCTGGGGACGACATGGACTACACGAGCAGCTACGCGGTGGGTGCACCGCGGCTGGGACACGGGACGGATGGCCAGCCGCAACGCGCGGTCGATGCCGACGTCGCCGTGCTGCCCACGCCGCGACCGCAGCGCATGCACTGGTCCACCATGCTCCTGGTCGCCGGCATGGCGATCTGCCTGGTCGGCCTGCTCGCCACGGTCGCCGGGGTGCCCGCCAAGATGGGCTACGACTCGGATGGCGCGGCCAACCGCAACAAGCCCAGCTCGAGCGACCCGTCGGCGATCACCAAGTCGCTGGACGGCAACATGAAGTGGATCGACCAGAGCTCCTCCGACGGGAAGGGCGGCTACGTCTACTACATCAAGTCGATCAACCGCAGCGAGGCCGCCATCCCCGGGATGGTGCAGGCCCTTGTCGCGATGAACGACGCGGTGCGCCAGATCGACGGCGGCATCGGCGAGGTCGGCGCGACCACCGCGGCGATGGCGACTGACATGCAAGCGATGGCCGAGGTCAGCGGCGCGAGCGCCGACACGATGGACGACGTCAGCGGCGACATCGGGTTCCTGTCCAAGTCGATGCTCGCGCTGGCGAACTCGACCGGCCAGCTCACCGCACGCATGGCGGGCATCGAGAAGAAGGCCGGCGCGATCGCCTCCGGCGGCACGGGCACGGCGCTCAAGTCGACCACGCAGCTCAACGCATCGCTGCCCTCGTCGGTGCCCCCGCCGATCATGAGCGACGGCAAGCCGCTCGTCGTGCCGCCCGCTACCGGTGGCGGCACCGACGGCGCCGCGGATGCCGCGGCCGTCGATGGCGCGCCGGTGCTCGAGGGGCACGAGGCGGACCTCGCGCCGGGAGCGCAGCCGCCGCGACCGCTGCGCATGGACGAGACGGGAGCTGCACAGTGACTGCCTACGGATCCAGCCAGCACGCGTCCCCGCTCGCGCCGCTCGTCGACGAGACGCGCCTGGGGTCGGCCGGCGGGCAGGCGATGGTCGGCATCACCGGCATCGTGCTCGCGGTCATCCTCGTGATGGGCCAGATCTCGCTCGCCACGAGCAAGGGCATCGCGATGCACCTGCACAACTCGGTGCAGCACGTGACCTCGGGCAACCAGACGATGGAGAGCGTCATCGAGCGTGCCGCCCCCTCCGTGCAGATGGAGACGGCGCTCGCTGCGCAGGCGAAGACGCTCGCGCACACCAAGGACGCGATGGTGCAGACCAACGCCCAGATGGCGGGCATCGCCAAGACGACGAAGCAGCTCGACGGCGTGGTGGGTCGCATGCAGGCGACGAGCGCGACGTTGGCGAGCGGCGTCGGCGCCATGGACAAGCAGACCGGCCGCATCACGAGCATGCTCGGCACGCTGCCGGGGGCCACGGAGCGCACGCACTCGCAGCTGTCGAAGATCAACTCCGACACGAACGCGATCAACACCGAGCTCGGCGCGATCGGCGGCAAGATGGAGAAGTACGGCCTGCCCCACGCGCTGTGCGCACCGACCGGCGGCGCCCCCGCGAAGGGATGCTCATGAGCGGCGAGCAGCAGCCCGACGAGTTCGCACGCCCCGCGCCCTTCGCCAGCTGGCAGGCGCTGTCGGGGGAGTCGACACCGGCACCCCCCGCGTGGCAGCCGCCGCCACCGCCCACGCTGCAGGCGCCCGCGCCACCGCCGCTGGGTGCCACGCCGCAGGCGCCGGTGCACGGCGGCTGGCAGGAGGCCTGGCAGGACGAGCACGGACAGTGGCACGCGCCGTGGACGGCGCACCAGCCGCCGGTCGCGCCGCCCTACCAGGAGGCCGTCGCCCCGCAGCTCCAGCCG
>JAOPYS010000412.1 GCA_025964465.1 Thermoleophilia bacterium | reverse complement strand
CACCGCACGGTGTCGGACCTGCTCGACGCGGTGGAGGCGGCCGCCGCGGCGCTGGGCGCCGAGGGCTCGGGTGACACGCGCGAACACCTGCGGGCGGCGCTGGAGGAGCTCGCCGACGTGCTGCTCGCCCACCTCGCCTTCGAGGAGGAGGCGATCTCGCCGACCCTCCGTGAGCTCACCGTCCCGCCGTGGATGGTGCCAGGGGCCCGCTGACGGCCCCGCCCGGCGGGCGCAGGCCGTACTCGTCGCCAAGGGCGCGCAGGAGCGGGTCGAGGCGACCGGCCTCCAGGTCGCCCATCGGGTCGCGGGTGTAGCGCAGCAGCGTCCCGAACGGCAGGCCGAACGCCGCACGCATCGCGAGCAGCCGGCGGTGCGGCTCATCCTGGGTCGTGCCCAGCACGCGGCGCGCGGCCAGCAGCGCCCGCATGCGCGTCACGCGGCCGGGCACGTAGCGCAGCAGCAGCGCGAGGGCGGGCACGCCGCCGGCGATCCAGCCGAGCAGGTTCGACAGGTCGGCGACGGCGACGCGCCCGCGGTGCCCGGCGCGCACGACGGGCTCGCCCGTCCGCTTCCCGGCCGAGCTGAGCGCATCGTCGAGCCGGTCGCCCACGACGGGCGCGCCGTTGACCTTGTCGCCGGCGTCCTGGAAGCCCGCCTGCACCTGGCCGCCCGCGCGCTCCACCCCACGGCCGAGCACGTCGAGCTGGCCCACGGCGTCGTGCACCGCGAGCCCGATCGTCAGGCAGAGCCACAGCAGCAGGAGTGTCAGTGCGTCGAGCGCGATGGCTCGGGCTCGGGCGAGCGGCAGGTCGGGATAGATGCGCATGGCCCGAACTTCCCCCGCGTCGGCGCGCCTCACTCGCCCGAGCGTGCCGCCGGCGCGTCGAACACGTGCATGTCGCGCTCGTTCACGAGCAGGAAGGCAGCCACCGCGCCGACCAGCGCGACGACCGTGCCGACCATGAGCACGGCGGAGAGCGCGTCGGTGACCGCGCCCGAGATGGCGTGCTCCACCATCCGCTGCATGGGGGCGGGCACGCCGGAGGGCGACTGCTGCTGCCCGCCCGAAGCCACGGCCTCGCCGATGCGGTGCGAGGCGCCCGCGGCGGGCGTGCCGTGCAGCCGGTGGACCACCCCGTCCTCGATCTGGCGGCGGAAGACCACACCCAGGCCGGCGATGCCGGTCGCCACGCCGACCTGGCGGAACGTCGAGCTGATGCCGCTCGCCATGCCGGCGCGCCGCGGGTCGACCACGCCGACCGCGGTCGACGCGATCGCCGGGTTGACCATGCCGATGCCGATGCCGCCGACGATCAGGCCCGGCAGGAGCGTCAGCCAGGAGTCACCCGCGCCGACGAGTGACATCAGCCCCATCGCCACCGCGACGAGCAGCATGCCGATGCCGAGCAGCAGGCGCTTGGGCACCGATTCGGTGAGGCGCCCGCTGATCGCCGCCGCGAAGAACGACACGCCCGACAGCGGCAGGAACCGCAGGCCGGCCCCGAGCGCGTCGTATCCCTCCACCCCCTGCAGCCACAGCACGAGGTAGAGGAAGGCCGCGAAGATCGAGGCGCTGATGGCGAACGCGACGATGCCCGCCCCGACGAAGGTGCGGTTGCGCAACAGCGACAGGTCGAACATCGGGTGCTTCGAACGCGACTCGATCGCCACGAACGCGGCGAGCAGCAGGACGCTCGCCACGAGCAGCCCGATCACACGCCCGCTGCCCCAGCCCCACTCCGGCCCCTCGATCAGCGCGAGCACGAGGGCGAACAGGGCGACCGAGAACGTCACGAGGCCGCCCGGGTCGAGCCGCGTGGCGCGGTCGTCGCGGCTCTCCTCGACCTTCCAGAGCGTGAGCGTCAGGGCGATGATGCCGACGGGCAGGTTGACGAGGAAGATCCACTCCCATCCGGCGCCCGATGTCAGTGCGCCGCCGACGGTCGGCCCGACGGCGACAGCGAGGCCGGTGGTGGCACCCACGAACCCGAGCGCCATGCCGCGCTCCTTGCCGCGGAAGGTCGCGGCGACGATGGCGAGCGAGGTCGCGAACATCATCGCGCCGCCGATGCCCTGCACCGCGCGCGAGAGGATCAGCTGGAGCGGCTCGTTGGACAGCGCGCACGCGCACGACGCGACGGTGAACAGCACGAGCCCGGTCGCGAAGATCCGCTTGCGACCGAACAGGTCGGCGAGCGACCCTGCGGTGAGCAGCAGCGCGGCGAGCGAGAGCGCGTATGCGTCGACCACCCACTGCAGGTCGGAGAAGCTCGCGTCGAGGTCGCGCTCGATGTCGGGCAGGGCGACGTTGACGATCGTGATGTCGACGAGCAGCATGAACAGCGCCGTGCACACTGCCAGCAGGGTCCACCACTTGCGATCCATCGGTCCGCGCTCCTCGATTCAGGCGCGCGAGGTGCGCGGCCCGTCGCGGGGGGTCATACCCGTCGCAGGAGCGTGTGGTACACCGTCGCGGATTCGTGGCCGGCGGCGTCGCGCACCTGCAGCTCGATGCCCTTGACGCCGGGGCCGTCGGAGAGCGTGACGTCGAGCTTGGGCGTGTACGGCCGCCACGGGCCCCACGTGCCGTCCTCGAGCGCGGTGCGCACCTCGGCCGGAGCGCCACGGTCGTCGGCCGCCGCGATGTCGATGGACACCGTCGGGCCGTCGGCGAACTCGGGCAGCGTGAACCCCGTCAGCGTCGGTGCCACGGTGTCTGCCACGGGCGCGGTGCCCAGCGGCGGCACGGGGCGCGTCTCCGCGTCCTTGCGCTTCATCACGGTGCCGGTCTCGGTGCTGATCGCATTGCCCTGCGCGTCGACCGCGAGGCCGTGCGAGCGCTCGCCCTCGGTCACCGCCGGCGCCTTTGCGCCCACCTGCATGCTCGTGATGAACTCGCCGTCGCGCGTGAACTTCTGCACCTGCGAGACCGTGGTGTTGATGACGTACACGTCGTTCCACTGGTCGACGCCGATGTCGTACGGTGCGGCGAACTTGCCGGGCGTGGAGTCGCCCGTGCGGTTGGGGTCGGTGGCCTGGGTGTTGCCCCACATCTTCGCGCTGACGTAGCTGCCGTCGGGCTGCAGGTCCCAGCGCTGCACGCGGTTGTTGCCGACCTCGGTGGTGAAGATGCTCTTCCCGTCGCGAGACGCGGCGACCCCGCCGAGGGCCCAGTAGAACTTGCCCTGCTCCCAGCTGGAGGCATCGCTGGCGTTGCCCTCGACGTACTCGCCGAAGCGGGTCTGGTACTTGCCGTTGGCGTCGAACTTGATGACGGTGTTGAGCGAGTTGCTGGTCCACGTGCCGTCGGCGACGTAGAGGTTGCCGAACGCATCGGTGGAAATGCGCATGCCCTCGGCGTCGTTCATGCGCCCGCCGTACGGGAACTGCTCGAGCTTGAAGCTGGCGTCGATCGCCCAGCTGCCGTCGGCGCCCTTCACGAACTTCTGCGGCTGGTACTTGTTGCCGATCAGGCTCACGACGAAGGCGGAGTTGCCGTCGGGCGCCGGGGCGACGTCGACCGCGCCCTGGGGCACGGGGATGGAGCCGACCACGGCCTGGTGTGCGTCGAAGATGGTGACCTTGGCGCCGTTGGCCACGTAGAGGTGACCGGTCTCGTCGGACTGGCCGCCGCCCATGCCGGACGTCGGGACCTTGCCGATCTCGTAGGTGTCGACGCGACCGCCGGGCGCCGGCGCCGATGCCGGGACCGGTGCTGGTGCGGGGACAGGCGCAGGCGCGGGTGCCGGTGCCGGAGCTGGAGCCGGAGCGGGCGCGGGTGCCGGAGCAGGAGCGGGCACGGGTGCTGGAGCGGGCACGGGTGCTGGAGCGGGCACGGGTGCCGGAGCGGGAGCGGGCGCAGGGACAGGTGCGGGAGCGGGTGCAGGGACAGGTGCCGGAGCGGGCGCGGGCGCCGGAGCAGGCACGGGCGGCGTCGTGGTGGGCGGTGGCGTGGCTGGTGGCGTCGTCGCGACGGGCGGCGTGCCGGGGATGGCGGGCGGTGCTGCCACGACGGGAGGTGTCCCCGGGCGGTGCGGATGCGGGTGCGGACGGTGCGGCCGCACGGCCGGCGGCCCTACCGGCGCAGGCGGCGCGGGCGGCGTGGCGATCGGCCCGCCGCCGGTGTACTGGCCCGGCAGCTGACCGGGGAACTGGCCCGGACCCTGGCCGGGATACTGACCGGGCGACGAGAACCACGCGGGTGCCCAGGCAGCAGGCGTGGGCAGTGCGGGCGAGGGCGGCATCGCCGAGACGGCGCCGCCGGCCTCGACGGCCGAGCCGGAGGCCGCGGCGACTGAGGATGCGATCGGCGCGAGCGGGCCGCCCGCGCTCGTGGTGGCGGCAGAGGTTGCAGCCGGAGCCGCCGGAGC
>JAOPYS010000407.1 GCA_025964465.1 Thermoleophilia bacterium | reverse complement strand
ATTCGAGGCACTCCTGCGACCAGGTGGTGCCGCATGAGCAGGTGCGGATGCGCGAGCATCGAACGGGTACGTGAGTACATGAGGGTGACGGGCGAATTGTGACTACCATCAACGATCCACTGGTCGGCACGACCTATGACCGGCGCTACCGCATCGAGCGGCGCATCGGCAACGGCGGCATGGCCAACGTCTACCTGGCCGAGGACGAGACACTCGGCCGCCGAGTGGCGATCAAGGTGCTGCACCAGCGCTACGCCGAGGATTCGCAGTTCGTCGAGCGGTTCCTGCGCGAGGCCAGCGCTGCTGCGCGCCTCAACCACCCCAACATCGTCCAGGTCTACGACCGCGGGCACTGCGACAACACGTACTACATCGCCATGGAGTACGTGGACGGCATGACGCTCAAGGACCTGGTCCAGCGTCGCAACGGGCTGACCGAGCAGGAGGTGCTGGCCTACGCGCGCCAGGGCCTGCACGCGCTGCGCTTCGCGCACCGCAACGGCATCGTGCACCGCGACATCAAGCCGCACAACATGATGGTCGACACGGACGGTCGCCTGAAGATCGCCGACTTCGGCATCGCGCGGGCGGGCGCCGACTCGGGGCTCACCGAGGCCGGCTCGATCGTCGGCACGGCGCAGTACCTCTCGCCCGAGCAGGCGCAGGGCCACGACGTGAGCGCCACCAGCGACCTGTACTCGCTCGGCGTGGTCATGTTCGAGATGGCGACCGGCCGCGTGCCGTTCGACGGCGACAGCCCCGTCAACGTGGCGCTCAAGCACGTCAAGGACCCCGTCCCGACGCCCTCGTCGCTCAAGCCCGGCATCTCCCAGCCCCTCGAGAGCATCATCCTCAAGGCGATGGAGAAGGACCCGGCGCGGCGATACGCGTCGGCCGACGAGATGCTCGCCGACCTGGACCGCGCCCGCGAGGGCTCGGCCACGCAGGCGATGACGCAGGTGCTCGGCGGCCTCGGCTCGCAGGCCACGCAGGTCACGCCGCTGGTGCCCGGCCCGGGCGCGACGCAGGTCACCCCCGTGACGGCGCGCCCGGTTTCCCCGCGACGCTACGACACCCCCGTCGTCGCACCCGAGCCGGCCTGGGCCGATGACGACGAGGTGCCCGGCAATGGCGGGCCCTGGCGTTGGCTGATCCCGGTGATCATCGCGCTCCTGCTCGCGGGCGCGATCATCTACTACTTCGCGCTCGCCTCGAAGGGCGACCCCGTGCCGGACGTGACGGGCCAGCGGCTCGCCGCCGCGAAGGCCGACATCGTCGCCGACGGATTCAAGGTCGGCGACATCACCCCGGAGGCGAGTGACAGCGCCGCCAAGGGCTTGATCATCGACCAGGACCCGTCCGACGGTGACAAGGCCAAGAAGGGCTCGAAGATCGACCTCACCGTGTCGACGGGCCCCGCCACGAAGGCGCTGCCCGACGTCAAGGGCGACGCACAGGCCGATGCGCTCCAGGAGCTCACCCAGGCCGGCTTCAAGCCGACGGCGAAGTCCGAGCCGAGCGAGGACGTCGACAAGGACACCGTCATCCGGACCGACCCCCCGGGCAACACCAAACTGGCTCCCGGCTCACCGGTTACGGTCTTCGTGAGCAGTGGCCCGGAGGCGCAGGTCGCGCCCAGCGTGGTCGGCCTGAGCATCGACGCTGCCCGGGCCAAGCTCGGCGATTTCGAGGTCCACGAGACGTCGGTCGACTCCGAGAAGCGGGAGGGGACGGTCGTCGCCCAGGACCCCGAGGCGGACCAGGAGATCACGAAGGGCGACCCGATCAACCTCTCCGTCGCCAGCGGGTCGAACAAGCTCCCGGACGTGCACGACCTGTCGCAGTCCGACGCACAGGCGAGGCTCGAGGGCGCCGGCTTCACGGCGCACTTCTCCGACAAGGACGTCGACGACCCGACGCAGGACGGCAAGGTCGTCGGCATGAACCCGGGCTCGGGGCAGCGCGCCCAGCTGGGCACGACCATCGACGTCGAGATCGGGCGCGCCCCGGAGCAGACCACGCCCGACGATGGCAACGGCACTGCGGTCGACAGCGACGGTGACGGCCAGCCCGACGCGGTCGTGCCCGGCGAGGCGACCGATCCGGCCGCGCCGGTGGTGACCAAGCACGAGAAGCACCCCAAGCACTGATCAGCCAGCCTGGAGCCGCGCCATGTCCGCCGCGCGGCGACGCGCCTCGCGGGCGGCATAGCTCATGCTGGTCATGCCTTCCTCGTGGTACTTGAGCGACACGGGGGACAGCTCGGCGAACGCCTTCGTGCGCTCCTCGCCCTCGGCCAGCGCAGCCAGCGCCGCCGCCCGTCCATCGCGCAGTGCGCTGTTGAGGCCCTTGCCCTCCCGCGGGCGCTTGCGCGACACGCCGTCGCCGACCACGATCATGTCCAGCTGCTCGCCGGCCGGGCCGACCCCGACGACGCGCCCCACTTCGCGTTCCATGACCCGGACCATGTACGGATCGCTGAGCGGCGCGCCCGTGACCCCCGCAGACCGGGCGAGCCGCTTGTGCATCTCGGCCAGGATCTCCGGGTCGTCGGGGAGCCGCTTGGAGGTGCTGATGTCGACGTGCGCGCCGTGCTCGGGATGGTTGAGCACGGTGACCGACACGTCGCCGGCGACGGGGTTCCAGAATCTCCGACCGTCGGCCGTCGTGCCGCGCACGAAGTTCTCCGGCCCCGGAGCCTGCACGGGGTAGTGACCCAGGAAGTAGCTCGACTCGCTGTTGAGCGGCGGGCCGAGCCCGATCCCGTAGCGATCCAGGAACGGGGAGCGCCCGCCCGTCGCGTCGATGTAGGTGCGGGCCCGCACCTGTCGCCCGCCACCGAGGCGCGCCATGACCCCGCCGCCCTCGAGTGGGACGACATCCTCCACGGCGGTACCGAAGCTGAACTCGGCTCCGTGGGCCGTCGCCACGCGGTGCAGGGCGCGCTCCGTGCCACCGATCGTGACCACCCCTCGCCGTCGGGCCGAGGTGTCGAGCAGCGTGCTGCGCGCGTCGTGGAAGAGCTCGTCCGCGACCTCGAGCTCCTGGAGGGTGGCCATGTTCTCGGTGCGCACCAGGGCCTGCTGCCACCGCGCGCCCCACGCGCCGACGCCCGCCAGCGGGCGCTGCTCGGCCACCAGCACCCGCGCGCCCCGCAAGGCCGCAACCACGGCTGCGGAACCGCCGCCTGGGCCAGCGCCCCCGATCAGCACGTCGACGTCGAATGCGAGCGACGCGGGGGTCGGGAGGGCGCGAACGACCGGAGCCGCCTCGGCGGCAACGTGTGGCAGCGCTTCGATCGCGGCGTGCGCGACCCGTCCAAGTTCGACCTGCATCTCGGAAAGTCCCCCCTCCGCGGTATCGACGCAGTGCGGGTGGACGTTGCACACCGCCCGCTGCGGGGACGATCAGGCCAGCCCGCCCGCCGAGGCCTCGCCCGCCGGTCGGCCGACCCGGTACGCTTTCCACCAGCCTTCCCTGCGGCCGCCTCTCCCCCAGCCGCACCCTCCTCCCCACATCCGAGGTCCCCTTCCCCGTGAGCAAGCTCAACGTCGCGATCCTGGCCGGCGGCCGATCGTCCGAACACGACATCTCGAGGCTCAGCGCGCAGGGCGTGATCGCCGCCCTGGATCCCGAGAAGTTCTCCGCCGTGGCCGTGCTCATCGAGCGCAGCGGCGAGTGGCGCCTGACCAGCCCCGCCAAGCTGGGGCTGCCCTCCGGCGCGCCCCGCCCCGGCGCCGACGACGCGGACGAGGTGAGCGAGGACGGGCGCCCGCTCCCCACCCGTCGCACCGAGGTTCGCCCCGCGACGGTGACCAACCCCTCGAGCGCGCTGCGCGGCATCGACGTGATCTTCCCCGTCCTGCACGGCCCGTTCGGTGAGGACGGCACGATCCAGGGCCTGCTCGAGACGGCCGGCGTGCCGTACGTCGGCAACGGCGTGCTGGCCTCGGCGGTCGGCATGGACAAGGCGATCTTCAAGGCCATCCTGCGCGACGCCGGCATCGAGGTCGCGCCCGGCCTCGTGGCACACCGCACGCGCGACGAGCGCGATGCCGTGGTCGCCCGCTGCCTCGCCGAGCTGACCTTCCCCCTGTTCGTCAAGCCGGCCCGG
>JAOPYS010000392.1 GCA_025964465.1 Thermoleophilia bacterium | reverse complement strand
CCGCGACGGCACCCCGCCCGGCCCGGAGACGACCCGCACCACGCGCCTGCTCGCGTCCGCGCTGCGGGCGACCATCGCCGCCGGCCTCGTCGGCGAGCTGCCGGTCACGAGCCTGCAGGCGTACGGCGATTCGCTCGTGCTCGGCGAGCGCGAGCGCAAGCAGCTGGGTGTCGCCGCCATGTCACCGGAGATCTGACCCTCCGCACACGCGGAGCAATCAGGTGGGCTTGGGAGCGGCCTTGGCCGCGCCGGTCAGCATCTCGCGCACGCGCTTGGCCTCCGAAAGTGCCGTGTCCTGCGCCCGGGTCGCCGCGGTGTGGACAGCCTCGTCGCCGAAGCGACCGAGCCCGATCGCACGGGCGAATGCCTGGTTGGAGACGACGGACCGGTACTCGTGTCCGTCCTTTCCGATGGTCGCACCCGTGCCACGCGCGATGGCCGTCGTGATGTCGACGCCGTGCTGCGCGAACGATTCCACCGGAGTGAACGGCCGCGTGCCCGGGAACCACTCCGGCCGCTTCCACAGCATGCTCAGCTTGAGCATCGGCACCGGGTCGTCACCGTTGCGCAGCTCGATGAAGCGCGCCTTGGCCACGGCGTCGTCCGACAGCTTGGCGAATTCGTCGAACGTGGCGCGGATGTGGAAGCCCTCCGGCAGGGTCGCGGGATCGAGCTTGGACAGGCCCACCGGCGCGCCGAGCGTCACCACCTTCTGCAGCCCGAGCTGGTCGAGCACGCCGACGCCCTCACGCTCGATGAGCCGGTCGAACTGCAGCCCGCCGAGGCTGGTGGCGATGCCCACCGACGGCGACCGCGCGGCTTCCGGCAGCTGCCCGATGCGCGCCTTGTGCGCCTTCGCCATCGCCATGAAGTCGTCGATCGCCGCGTCGACCTTGCCCAGGCTCTGGATGGACGGCTTGGCCCCGTACTGCGCGTCGTAGGTCGCGGTGCGCACGAGCTGCTCGGCCGTCATCACGGGCGCCACGTTGAGCCCGCCCGTGCCGGTGGGGGAGCCGAGCAGGTGCAGGTCGACCATGGCCTTGCCGGCGGCGTCCACGTCGTAGGCGCCCTGCTGCGCCATCGATCGGATCGCCACGGCGGCCCGCTGCTCGGAGGTGAGCGCGCCGGTCGCGGGCAGGCCGAGGGCGGTGCGCGCCGCGGCGGACTTGATCTCGTGCGGCATCACCACGCGCTTGGCGACCTCACCGAACCCGTCCTTGATCCGCGCGCCGAGGAACAGCTTCGGTCCGACCGTCAGCTCGGAGCGCGGGATGAGCTCGCCGAGTGCGGCTCCTGCCTTGTCCACCTCGGCCGCCGACCCGGCGAGGTTCTTGGCGTTGCGCGCCGCGGTCATGGCCTGCTTGCCGAACTTGAGCGCGAGCGCGCCGACCACCACGCCGCCGATGCCGACCTTCGCCCACGTCGGGACGGAGGGGAGGATGTGCCCGTCGCCGTCGTCGTCGAGCGGGCCGTGGGCCATGTCGAGCACCGCGCCGACCGTGCCCGTCGCCGCGAGCACCGATCCGACCGTGGCCGTGGCGACGGCACCGGTTCCCGAGAAGCGGTGTGCGAACAGCGCCGTCGCGAGGCCCGCCGCGCCGATGAGGACGTGTGACTGCTGGCGGTCGAGGCCTGTCGTGCCGTCCAGCAGTCGGGCGGCGCCCTCGCCGGCGACCCCGGCGACTGCGCCGAGCGCGAACGAGGCAGTGCCGATCGTGGCGATGCCGGTGCGCGTGCGCGGGATCGACGTCGGCCCGAAGGACCTGATCGCCGCCACAACGCCCGTCGCGAGCGCGACCTCGCCGATGCTCGCATCCGTGCGCTGGCGCGCTCCGACCGAAACCGTCATGTCCATCCCCTGTCCCCGAGTGCGCGACGGGGTCCCCACCCAGCGCGCCTACCCGTGCATCGAGGTAGTTCGGCCACCGGTTGCAGTACAACTCGTCGCGCGGCGGCGGCTACTCGGCCAGGTAGGGGGCGAGGGCGCGCAGGCCGTCGAGGTCGTTGACGACCCGTGCGAGCCGCGGCACGGAGATCGTGAGCGCCGACCCCGTCGCCTCGGCCAGCTCGTCGAGGCGTGAGCGATCCCGCCCGGCCAGCGCCGCGTGGTCCTGCTGCGCCGCCGAGATGCGCGCGGCGAGCGACTCGTCGATCCCGTCGATCCCGGTGAGCTCGTCCGGCGTGGCCATGCTCGGCGGCGCCTCCGGCTCGACGCGGTTGACGACCGTGCCCACGTAGCAGTACTGGCGCTCCTCGAGCAGCTCCCAGAACGTCACGGCCTGGTCGACGCTCTCGCGCTCGGGGCTGGTGACGGAGAGGAACCCGGTGCTCGGGCTGGCGAACATGCGCTCGACCACGCGGATGCGGTCGGAGATCGAGCCGAAGATGCCCTGCATCGCCTCGAAGAACTCGGTGGTGTCGCGGATCATCTCCGCCCCGGTGACCTTGCTGAGGATGCCCAGGATGGGGCCGTTGGAGCCGCCGATGGCGCGCAGGCCGACGCGACCCATGCGGGCGCCGGGCTTGAGGAACCAGCGCAGCGACCGGCCCTCCAGGAAGCGCAGGATGCGCTGCGGGGAATCGAGCAGCTCGCGCGCGTGCGCCGCGGGCGGCGTGTCGACGACGATCAGGTCGAAGCGCCCGCCGCGGTCGAGCTCGAAGAGCCGGGCCAGCGCCATGTACTCCTGCATGCCGGCGCTCGAGGAGGCGACCTGCTGGTAGACGCGGTTGGCGTAGATGCGCTCCTGTTCCTCCGTCGTGGTCACCGTCTCCGCCACGAGCCGGTCGAGCGCCGTCTTGGGGTCGAGCATGAGCCCGTGCAGCGAGCCGCCGGGCGCCGCACCGGGTGGCAGCGTCACCTCGCGTTCGCGATCGTCGAGCGCGTCGAGCCCCATCGCCTGCGCGAGCCGGCGCGCGGGGTCGATGGTGAGCACGCACACGCGGCGACCGTTCATGGCCTCGTCGAGCGCGAGCGCCGCCGCGATGCTCGTCTTGCCGACCCCGCCCGAGCCGCACACGAGCAGCACGTCGAGGCGGTGCAGCCGCTTGGACAGGGCGCGCGTGCCGTCGCCCTGGCGGCGGCGTGGTGGCTTGGTGGCGCTCACGAGGCGCCCCCTGCAGCGTGCACCGCGGCAGCGGCTGCCGGCCCGTCGGTGGCCCCGGCGAGCTGGGCGAGCAGCACGTCCTGGCCGCCCGGCGCGAGCCACCGCGCGAGCGATGCGACGTGCTCGCGGCCGAGCTGTGGCACGAACATGTGGGGCAGCACGCACACGCCGTGCCCGATGCCAGCCTCGAGGCGCTCGCGCTCGGCGGCCTGGTCCGAGCAGCGAGTGTGCTCCCAGACCACGGTCTCGAGGGCGTGGCGCACACCCGGATCGAGCGAGGTCCCCGCGTCATCGAGGAGCCCCTCCACGCGCTTGGACTCGGCTCCGGTGAAGCGATCGATGAGCAGGCCGTTGAGCACCTCCGCGGCGACGTCGATGCCGCGCGACGCCAGCTCCTCCCGCAGCTCGAGCGTCTCGGTCACGGGCAATTCCTCCGGCAGGGCGACCAGGACGATGCCGACGCGCGCTGCGTCGCGCACGTACTCGTCCACGGCCTTCGCCTGGGCCGCGATCGGTCCGACCGGGAACATGCGGGCGATCGTGCCGGCCATGCCGAGCAGCCCCAGGCCGTGGCCGGTCGCCGGCGAGTCGACGACGATGGCGTCCCACTTGCGGTGGCCGCGCGAATCCTTCTCCGTCGCCAGCCACCACAGCTTGCCGAGGATGAGCAGGTCGCGGAACCCGGGGGCGGCCTGCGCGAACTGGTCGATGATCGGGTTGCCGACCAGGCGGTCGGCGACGAGCTTGACCTTGAGCCGCAGGCGCACGTATTCGCGCAGGGCCTCCGCCATCGTGATGCGGATCCCGCACAGGTGCTCGCCGAGCGGGACGGGCTCGTAGCCGATCTTCTTGGGGGAGAGCAGCGCCGCGGCGCTGGCCTGCCCCTCCAGCTCGACGAGCAGCGTGCGCGCCCCGGCGTCGCGCCAGGCGAGCGCGAGGGCAGCGGCGACGGTGGACTTGCCGACACCACCCTTGCCGGTGACGAACACCGTGCGGGGCGCGAGGCCCAGCGGCAGGGCGGCGGGGTCGAGTTCGGGCGTTCGGGCAGCCATCGTCCGCAGACCCTACCCGAGGTCCGCGATGGCGCACACGGGCGTCGCTCGCGACCGCCTACGGATGCGTGCCGGTGTACGCGGCGAGATAGGCCTGGTCCAGCGCGGCTCGGGCGGCGCGCACGAGGCGTGCGGCCACGGGGTCGAAGCGCTTCCAGTCGGCTGCGGTGGGCTCGCCGTCGGACATGTTCGCGTAGAGCACCCAGAGGCGGCCGAGCAGCTGGACGGCGCGGTGCGCCTGCGCGGCGCCCGACGTGAGCTCGGCCGGGAAGACGCCGCCCGCTGCTGCGGTCCGCAGCGAGCGCTCCGACGACGCGACGTCGGCGCGGAGCTTGCGGACGCCGTGGAAGTCCCACACCACCTGCGTGCCCGCGAGGGTGATGCGCGCATCGGCCAGCAGTGACTGGGCGAAGGCCTGGTGGTCGAGTGGCCCGGTGATCGGCGGGGTGGTCGCGGCTCGCTTGACGTGCGTGATCGACACGGTGCCTCCTCAGGGGATCTGCCGGCATCCTCGCAGGCACGAGGCCTCCTCGACGAACCTGCTGAAATCGATTCGCACCCGGAACCGACAGCCCGGTGGGACGGACGAGGCGACGGGACGACGGCGATGTCAGCGATTGAAGCACTGCGCGTGGCGATGCCGCGCACCGGGGGCGCCGCGGCGCTCGACGGGCTGGAACGCGTGCTCGCGACCGGGGTCGAGGTCGGATCCCGGAAGGCGCTCGGCGCGGCCGGGCAGAACGGCGTGATGTACCGCGTGCTGCTCGCCGACGCGGCCGACGCGTCGAAGCAGGTCGAGGCCATCCTCCGCCCCGGCCAGGCGCAGGCCCCGCAGGAGGTGTTCGGCTGGCGGATCGCACGGGCGCTCGGGGTCGACCACATGTTCCCGGCAGCCTCGATGCGCGACGGCGGCGCCGCAGTGCAGGTCGTGCCCGGCGTCGAGGCGCGGGCCGCCGGGTTCAGCGCGATCGACCAGCTCCGGTCGGAGCTCGAGCGCGGCTACCGGCTGTCGCACCCCGGCATCGACGCCGCCACGCAGGCGCGGGTGGACGTGGAGCTCGCGCGCGTCGTGGACTACGTCGTCGCCAACAGCGACCGCCACGGCGGCAACGCCATGTACGACGCGGGGACCGGCCCGATGCACCTCATCGACATCGGCAACATGGGCCTCGCCGGCCCCGACAAGCTCCGCCCGATCTTCCGCGACTTCGGCGCGGGCGACCGGCTGCCGATCGACCTGCATCCGCGCACGGTCGAGGTCGTTCGGCGCAACCTCACCCCCGAAGTGCTCGCGGGCCTGCACGCGAAGCTGCGCGAGGACGTCGCGGTGCAGCACATCGACCCGGCGGCTCCCCGCATGGTGCGGATGCGCCAGCGCACGATGTCGCGGCTCGTGACCCGCGATGCGTACCTGCGCGACATGGTGGCGCGCCGCGACCAGCTCGTGAACACCGGGCGGCTCGAACAGTCGAGGATGGGCCCGTGGGTGACCGGGCCGCTCGCCGTGGTGCGGGCCTGGCCGCTCGCCGTCGGAGCCGCTGGGGCCGCAGGCGCTGCCGCGGTGGTCGGCGGCGCCGAGCTCGTCCGCGAGCACGCCTGACCGTCCTCGGCGCACGTGCTTCGGTGACCGGAGAAAGTGCCTGCAACCGATCCGTGATCGGGCCCGATGCACAGGGTGGAGCGGTGATCCAGCCCGGTGCGCATGCGCAGTGGGCCACCGTGAGGGAGCGGACGCGCGCAGCGCGG
>JAOPYS010000375.1 GCA_025964465.1 Thermoleophilia bacterium | reverse complement strand
CCCGGATCCGTACTCCCTACCGATCCCGACGCCGGTCCAGCGCCCTAAAGTTAGGTAGTTCGACCAAGTCGGGTTGCACGGAAGCGGGGGATCCTTGATACGTGGACCGCTGCCTCCCGGCGCGGCGGACACAGGACACCTTGGGGGACAGACGTCATGGGCACCACCACCGCGAACAGCGCCGCTCCGACCACCACCATCTCGCTCGACCGCTTCCGCCGCCGCGCACGTGCGGCGCAGGTCGCGGGCTCCGTCGCCCCCGCCGCGACGCACCCGCTCGTGGGCACGGCGCTCGGGGTGCTCGAGCGCCGCTACGGCCTCATGTCGAGCGAGGAGCGCGTGGTCGTCACGGAGGTCATCGCCACGAGCGGCGACCTGGCCGTCGCCGACCGCCTCGCCTTCGTCGCCGCGATGGAGCGCCACGAGCCGATCGTCGTCGTGGAGTTCGAGGGCTGGTACCTCGCCTGCCGCACCGAGCGCACGCTCGACCCCTCGCAGCTGTCGCAGCTGCGCGCCGCGGGCGACGGCGCCCCGCGCATCATGAGCATCGCCAGCGACCGCGGGATCACGCCGGCCCTCGGCCCCCTCGTAGCCTGACCTCCCAACCGAGTATGAGGTTGATCGTGCCGCTGGGCGGCGCGCTCGCGGGAACGGTCGCTCCGCGTTCCTGACCCCCAATATTGACGCGCGCGTCAACCGCCTCCGACCGACCCGCTATATTCGCGAGCGGTAGCGGATCCGGAGGATCGCCACGTCGTGGCGCGCCTCCAACCCCCCAGGGAGGAACACGGTGAAGATCGCCGTCTGCGTCAAGGAAGTGCCCGGTGCCAACGTGCCGCGGCGCCACGACGAGTCCACGAAGCGGCTGGTGCGCGAAGGCGACCAGGTGCTCAACTCCTACGACGCCCACGCGATGGAGGCTGCACTGCAGCTGCGCGAGGGCGGCGGCGACGCGGAGGGTGCCACGATCACGGCCGTCTGCATGGGGCCGGAGGGCGCGTCGCGCACCCTGTCCAAGGCGCTCGCGCTCGGCGCCGACGACGCGGTGCTGATCACCGATCCGGCGCTCGAGGGCAGCGACATCCTCGCCACCGCGCGTGCGCTGGCCGCCGCGCTCGTCAAGCACGGGCCGTTCGACCTCATCCTGCTGGGCCAGCAGGCCAGCGACTCGGATTGCTGGGTGCTGCCCGGCGTCGTCGCCGAGCTGCTCGAGGCGCCCGCCGCCACGCAGGCCGCAACGGTCGAGCTGTCCGGCGGCACGGTCGCCGTGTCGCGGCAGACCGAGCTGGGCTACGAGAAGCTCACGCTGTCGCTGCCGGCCGTGGTGAGCGTCTCGGACGCGACCAACACGCCGCGCTACCCCGCGCTCAAGGCGATCATGGCCGCCAAGAAGAAGCCGCTCGCGCGCGTGTCGCTCGCCGACCTGGGGCTCGACGCCTCGACGGTCGGCACGGGCGGTTCGGGCACGAAGGTGCTGGCGTTCGCGCCGCCGCCGGCCAAGGCGGGCGGCGTCAAGATCGAGGACGAGGGTGGGTCGGGTGCCGACGGCATCGTCGAGTTCCTCGCCGGCCGCAACCTCGTCTGACCATCCAGTCCCTCGTGCGCGCGTGCGAGCGCGCACGCGTGAAGCTTCGCAGCGAAAGGCACTTCCGATGAGCATCCTCGTCTACGTCGAGCACCACGCCGGCACGATCGCGCCGGGCTCGCTCGGCGTCCTGGCCGCCGGGCGCGAGCTCGCGACCGCTGCGGGCGTGCCGCTCACGGCCGTCGTCACGGGCCCCGGCGCCGACGCCGTGGCCGACACGGTCCCTGCCGACACCGTCTACCACGCCGCCGGCGACCGCTTCCAGGTCGCGGTCGGCAGCGTCGACGCGCTCGTCGCGGCGGCCGAGCACGCGGGCGCGCGCATCGTGCTGGCGGTGGCGTCGGTGAACTCCGCCGACATCGCCGGCGGCCTCGCCGGTCGGCTCGGCATCGGCGTCAACACCGACCTCACGGGCATCGGCTTCGAGGGCGGCGAGTTCGTCTGCGAACGCCCCTCGCTCGACGACACCGTCGTCGTGCGCTGCGGCTACAACGCCGGTGACTCCGGCCTCGCGGGCATCGCGCTGTTCCGCGCCGGTTCGTTCGCGCCCGCCGAGACCGCCGCACCCGGCGCCGTCGAGGCGCTCGAGGTGCCCGACTCAGGGCGCCGCAGCCAGGAGTTCGGCGGCATCGAGCAGGCCGAGCAGACGGGCGTCGACATCACGAAGTCCGACGTGCTCGTCGGCGCGGGCCGTGGCCTCGGTGGCCCCGAGCACTTCGAGCTCGTCGAGGGTCTCGCGAAGACGCTCGGCGGCGAGGTCGCCACCACGCGCGCCGTGGTCGACGCCGGCTGGTACGAGTACTCCACGCAGGTCGGGCAGACGGGCAAGACCGTCGCGCCCAAGCTGTACATCGCCGTCGGCATCTCCGGCGCGATCCAGCACAAGATCGGCATGCAGTCCTCCGGCACCATCGTGGCCATCAACAAGGATCCGCACGCGCCGATCTTCGACTTCGCCGACTACGGCGTCGTCGGCGACCTGTTCACCGTGGTGCCGCAGCTCCAGCAGCGGCTGGCCGAGCGCAAGGGCTAGAGGAGAGAACCCGACATGGCCAAGCCGTCCGCGTACCCGCCGCCCGTCGCCAAGGACGAGTTCGTCGTCGCCCCCCAGGCGCCCGAGGACGAGCGCCTCGAGGTCGGCGCCCTGTTCGTTGGCGGCGGACCGGCCGGCATGGCCGGCGCCATCCGCCTGGCCCAGCTGATCGGCGACGACGCCGAGCTGCTCGAGCGCCTCGGCGAGGTGCCGATCGCCGTTGTCGACAAGGGTGCCACGCTCGGCGCCCACCAGCTCTCCGGCGCCGTCGTCGTGCCCGGTCCGCTGCGCGAGCTGTTCCCGGAGACCGAGCTCTCCGCCATGGGCGGCTACCAGCAGCCCGTGGAGGGCGAGGCCGTCTACCTCATGACCAAGCGGCGGGCCATCAAGCTCCCCACGCCGCCGCCGTTCCGCAACCACGGCAACCACGTCTTCTCCCTCTCGCAGCTCACTCGCTGGATGGGCGAGCAGGCGGAGGAGCTCGGCGTCATGGTCATCCCCGAGACGGCCGCCGACCGGCTGCTCGTCGAGGGCGAGACCGTCAAGGGCGTGCGCACGGGTGACAAGGGGCGCGGCCGCGAGGGCGAGGCGCTGCCGAACCTGGAGGAGGGGTCGGAGCTGCACGCGCAGGTCACCGTCCTGTCCGAGGGCACCCAGGGCCACCTCGCCACCGCGGCGATCGCGCACTTCGGCCTCGAGGCCGACCCGCAGGTGTGGGCGCTGGGCGTGAAGGAGGTCTGGAAGGTCGCGAAGCCGCTGGACAAGATCATCCACTCGCTCGGCTGGCCGCTGCGGAAGGGCGCGAAGTTCCAAGAGTTCGGCGGCTCGTTCATCTACCCGATGGGCCGCGACCACCTGTGCATCGGCTTCGTCACGGGGCTCGACACGACCGACGCCGAGTTCTCCGTCCACGACGTGCTGCAGGAGTACAAGACGCACCCGTTCGTGCGCGACCTGCTCGCCGGTGGCGAGCGCGTCGCCTGGGGCGCCAAGACCATCCCCGAGGGCGGCTGGTGGAGCCTGCCCACGCGCCTCGCCACGCCCGGCATGATCATCACCGGTGACAGCGCGGGCATGGTCAACGTTCCCAAGCTCAAGGGCGTGCACCTCGCGATGCGCGCCGGCATGCTCGCGGCGGAGCGCATCCACGCGCGCCTCAAGGCCGGCGCCTCGCTGCAGGAGGCGGCGTTCGACGACTACGACGCCGCCGTGCGCACCAGCGAGATCGGCACCGACCTCAAGCGCTCGAGGAACATGAAGCAGCCGTTCCGCAAGGGCTTCTTCCTGGGCGGTGCGACGGTCAACGCGATGGAGGCCACCGGCGGGCGCTTCCCCGGCGGCAAGTGGGACAACCACCGCGACTCCGACGCCGACCTGTTCCTCGGTGGGCGCTCGAAGAGCTACCCCGCGCCCGACGGCAAGCTCACGTTCGACAAGCTCTCCAGCGTCTTCCTGTCCGGCAACAAGACGCGCGACGACCAGCCCGACCACATCCGCGTCGAGCGGCAGCTGCCGCGTTCGGTGGCGGTCGGCTACGTGAGCATGTGCCCCGCCGCGGTGTACGAGCTGCCCGAGGGTGTCAGCGCGAACGGCGATCCGAACGAGATCGTGACGATGCACGTCAACCCCTCCAACTGCGTGCACTGCGGCGCGATCACCGCCAAGGGTGGGCGCCTCACGCCCCCCGAGGGCGGCTCGGGGCCCGAATACACCAACATGTAGGAGCGCCACCATGTTCGATCGCATCCGGACCGGGTGGCGCCTGGCCGGCGCTAGCTGGCGCGTGCTCAAGGCCGATCGCTCGCTGGCGATCTTCCCCGTGCTGTCGGCGATCTTCGCCGTGCTCGCGATCGCCCTCGTGCTGTCGCCGTGGTGGCTCGGCCTCGACGCCGGGTCGGCTACGGGCGGGGTCGGCACGACCGGTACGACGGAGGAGTCGACCCCGGTGTGGGTGTGGGCGCTGCTGCTCGCGGCGGGCTACGTCGCCACGGCCATCGCGATCTTCTTCAACGTGGCGCTCGCCTCCTGCGCCGCGCGCAGCCTCGACGGTGAGGACACCAAGGTTCGCGAGGGCCTCGCCGTCGCCTCGGCCCGCCTGCCGAAGATCCTCGGCTGGGCGCTGATCGCCTTCTTCGTGGGGCTGGTCCTGCGCGTGCTCGACGAGGTCGCCGACGAGGCGCCGTTCCCGCTCAGCCTCGTCGCGAACATCGGCGTGGCCATCCTCGGCATGGCGTGGAGCGCCGTGACCTTCCTTGTCGTGCCGGTGCTCGCGCTCGAGGACGTCGGCCCGACGGAGGCGTTCGGTCGTTCCAAGGACATGATCGTGCGCCGCTGGGGCGAGGGCCTCGCCGGCAACGTCGGCATCGGCCTCGCGGTCTTCGTCTTCGGCGGCCTGCCCGGCATCGTCCTCATGGGCATCGGTGGCGCCACCGGTGGCGCCCTCGGAGGTGCGCTGGCAGCCTTGGGCATGGCGGTCCTCGTCGTCGCGACGATCATCGGCTCCACGCTCAACCAGGTCTTCGCCGTCGCGCTGTACCGATACGCCAACGGCAACGACGTCGCGCCCGGGTTCACGAGCGGCGACATGCAGGTCGCCTTCCGCCGCAGGGCCCGCCGCTGACGAGCGGGCCACGGCAGAGTGACGATCGGGACAGGTTCGCCGGGTCCCGCAGCATCGGGTGATCCCATCGTGGGAGCATGTCCCATGCTCCTCGCCCCTGTCGCCGCCTCCGCAGTCGCCCTGCCGAAGACCGAGCCTCGTGGCTGGTCGCCCGGCGCCGTGTCGCCCGACATGGCGTCGCGCAGCGGCGGGCTCATCAAGGGCGGGCTCGACGCGTGGCGCGGCACGCCCGAGACGAGCGCCGGCGTGCCGCTCACGAGCGTGCAGGTCGACACCCTGGCGCCGTTCTACGCGAGCCAGCTCCACCTCGACGAGGCGACCGTCCGCGGCGACCTGCGCGCCGCGCGCATCCACGTCGGCGGCCTCGCGGCCGGTGCCGGCAACACGGCCACCACGGTCGGCCCGCACGTCTACGTCTCCGACGCCGCGCACGCCACGCGCATCCTGTCGTGGGCGGGGCGCAGCTGGCTCTCGCACGAGCTGACGCACACGATGCAGTGGCGTCGCGTCGGCGCCGACCAGGCCTCGGACGCCGCGCGCGACCGCGCCTTCCTCAACAAGTACATCGGCGGCTTCGTCCACGACGGCGGCAACCTCGGCGGCGGCGCGCTGCTGCTCGCGCTGACTACCGCCGTGCGTCGCTGGAAGGACCACCCGCACGGCGAGGACGTCGCGACCGACATCCACGACGCGCACCCGATGGAGCGCGAGGCCTCCGCCACCGCCGCTGCCTTCGTCACCGCCACGAGTTGACGCGCTTCTGGTGACTGACACCACGCGACCGAGGTGGTACGACCTGTCTGCTACGCTGTGCGCATCAGTTGGTGAAATGGAGCGGCCCCGAGGGTTCATCTCGGGGCCGCTCTTCCTTCAGCGTCGCCGCGTCGCGCTCAGGAGAGCCACGATCAGGACCACGCCCGTGACTTTGTGCCGACTTCGTCACAGCTCGCGCACGTAGCGCTGGTGCGGCAGGACGTGCTCGCCGTGCGCGACGTCGAACGCGTCCCCGGAGGCGTGCCACCCGGCCGCCTCGTAGACGCGGCGCGCGCGGTCGTTGCCGGGCAGCACGTCGAGCCGCGCGGCGGTGAAGCCCGCGGCGCGCAGGCGGTCGGTCGCGGCCGCGAGCAGCTCGCGCCCGACGCCGATGCCGATCGCGGCGGGGGAGAGGTAGATCGCGTACAGCTCGCCGAGGTCCGGCCCGCCCGTGCCGTCCTGCGTGGGACCGACCTGCGCGAAGCCACGCACGACGTCGCTGCCATCGACGACCACGAGCGTCGACGTGCGGTCCGGCTGGTCCACCGCGAGGCGCGCGCGCCACTGCCCGACCCGCACGTCCTCGTCCCGCGATGCCAGCAGCGCATCCGGCACGAGGCCCGCGTACGCGTGGCGCCAGCAGCGCACGTGGATGCGGCCGATCGCCTCGGCGTCCGCGAGCACCGCGTCGCGCACGACGGAACCGTCGCTCACAGCGTCGGCGCGCTCGGGTCGGGGATGAGCGCCAGCGGCGTCGCGCCGATCGGCAGCCACACGGTGATCGTCCACCAGCCGGGGTCGCTGGCCGCACGCGCCAGCTCCGGCTGCGGCGCCTTGAACTCCGCGGCCAGCTTGACCTTCTCGCCGCCGTCCGCCAGCGCGTAGCGCAGCGCGGGCTTGGAGAAGCCGATGTCCTCGCTCGGCAGCAGCCGGAAGGTCCGTCGCTCGTCGATGCCGTCCGCCATGGTGCCTGCTCCTTCGTCCGCGCGCGATGTCGGTCGCGCCTCCGTCATCCCGAACCGGTAACGTAGCGCCATGGCTGATGACGCAGAGACCGGCTACGACTACCGCGGAAACTACAAGGCTGCGGTCGACGAGGCACTGGCAGGGGGAGTGGGCGTCTACGCCGACTTCGACCAGGCCCGGCAGATGGAGAACTTCCGCGTCCTGTCGGCCGATCGCTCGCGCCTGCTGACCTTCGCCCGCCGCGAGGGCATCACCACCGGCCATGTCGAGACGCTCAAGACGCTGCGCAGCCCCAAGCCGCTCTACCAGATGGTGGCAACGGGCGAGGACGACACGCGCAAGGTGCGCTCCTACCTGCAGCGCATCGGGCACTGACGCCTCAGCGCCGCCGTCCGTCGCGCGCCTGTCGCGCCCGCTCCATCGCCCCCTGCTTGCGCAGCCGTTCCTCGACCCGCGCCGCGCGGCGCGCCCGATCCAGCTCCTGCCACCCCGGTCGCCGTCGCCTGCGTCGTCGCGCCCACAGCGGCAGCAGCAGTGCAGCCACCAGCAGGGCGATCAGCCACCACGGCGGCAGCACGTAGACGGTCGGGAGCTGCCGCGTGATACGCACGCCGGACCCTGAGCCGCCCACGACCGTGAGCTCGGGGCTGAACCACCCCAGCAACGGCGGGTCGCCCCATCGCATCACCAGGTCGCGCTGGCCGTCCGGCAGG
Source organism: Thermoleophilia bacterium (assembly GCA_025964465.1). Lineage (GTDB taxonomy): Bacteria > Actinomycetota > Thermoleophilia > Gaiellales > SKUG01 > JAGQUL01. The sequence goes on along the minus strand of JAOPYS010000375.1, from coordinate 10,536 downwards.
GTCGGCTGCCCCTTCTCGGCCCCGGCAGCGTCGAGCGTTCGCCCCGCCGACCCCAGGAAGGCGTTGAGGTCCACCTTGCCGTCGATCAGCAGGTCCGTGTCGCCGACGTTCACGACCCGCGCGCGGAACTCCTGACCCCCGCCGCCCCAGACCACCCGCGGCCCCGTGATCGACCGCACCCGCGCCTGCGCCACCGCGTCACCTGGCACGCGGATGACCACGCGGCTGGTCGGCATGTTCGCCAGATCGACGCGCGTGCTCGGACCGATTGAATTGCCACCTGCACTGACGCGCTGCCGGATCGCGAATCCGATCGCATACGTCCCCGGCCGCGCCGTGCCCGGAACGTGGACCTCGACCGTGAAGTCGATCTGGTGGCCGGATTTCACGGGGCGCGCAGCAGCGAACCCCGGAAAGGTCACCCAGGTCGCGGCGGCCGTGGCACGCGAGTTGCCCGATGCGGGCTGTGCCGTCGCATCCGGCCTGTGCGACCCCTCGAGCGGCACGGCCACCGGCGAGAGGTACGCCGTGCTTCGGAGCGTGTTCCTCGCACGGAGGGCGTAGCGCACGACATCCCCCGGCTTCGCGACCTGCGGGTCGAACAGGGCCGGCGACAAGCCAACGCCGATTCGCACGTCCCCTGCGCGACGCGGGGGAGAGAGCGAGTCGACCGGGGGGCCGGCCGAGCGTGCCGCGAATGCGACGCCTGCCGTTCCGAGGAGCAACAGGCTCGACATGACGACGATTCGAAGCGGTCCGTACACGCGCTCAAGATGCCCGGGGCGCCTCTGGCGGAACCTTTCGAGGCCGAGGATCAGTTCGCGAGGACGACGAGGTTCGCCTGTGCCTGGTACGCGCCAGGCGGCGTCGTTGCCGCGGCGATCGCTCCCCACGTGAAGGCGCAGGTTCCGGTACCGATGCCGGGCGTGGTGCATGCCGCGTCACCCGCGTCCTGGAGATCGTGGACTCCGGGGGCGAGGCTCCAGACGGGCGATGCCGCTCCGGCCGAGGACAGCAGCTGTGTGCCGAAGGCGGCGGTGCCGGCCGGTGGCTCACTCGAGGCGTCCTCGAAGTCGGCGATCGACGAACCGGTGGGGCAACCGCCGGCAACGCACTTCAGCGCCGACCCGGGGGCCACGGCGGGATCCTCGAGCATCGTCAGCGTCGTGCCGGAGAGATGGTTCGTCGTCCCGAAGTCGATCGAGCACGTCTGGCTGCTCTGGTCCTGCGCCGTCTTCCACCCGTCGGTCCCCGGGACGAGATCGCCGATGTTCACGGACGCGGCCGAGCACCCTGCCGCATCGATGAAGATCTCATCGTCCACGCTTCCCGTCACGTCGACGGTGGTGGCGGCGGCCTGGCGAACCAGGCCATGTCCGGTCACGAGGCTCAGCACGAGCAGGGCGACGATGCAGGCCGCGGGCAGGAGGGTGAGTGTGGGGAGTCGGCGGGCAGTCATCGGTCCACGGCGGTCGGCCCGGTGGGCGGGCACGCGATACCTATCGGCGGCGAATGGTCGACGCTTGAGCACCGCTCAGGACAGCGCGAGCCCATCGTCGTCCTCGAACCCGTGCACGTCGCCCTCGTCATCGAGGTACATGCGCCATTCCCGACGTCGCCGCCACCACAGGTACACGAACGGCAGGAGGATGGACAGGACGAGGACGACGGGAAGCCACCACGGAAGGATGTACATGCGCTCGCTCTCGCGATTCAGCGGCCGGGCGTCGTCTCCACGCATCCGAGCCTCGAGGCGGAAGGCGCCGACCCATGGGAGGTCGCGCCAGACGACCCGCGTGGTCCGCGTCCCACCGCGGAGCACGAGCAGGTCGTTCAGCTGCATCGAGTACGGGCTGTTGCCGAAGATGCTGCGGACGCGAGCTCGGCCGCTGACGTGCTCGTTGACCGTGCCCCGGTTGCGGAAGGTCAGGTCCCACACGGCGAAGCGATGTCGACCGAGGACGAGCGAATCGCGGAGCCGGACGTCGGTGACCTGCAGGTCGTGATCGACGGGCCCGGGGATCGTCAGGAAGATCTGAATGAGCCCGTCGACACGGAACGAGCTGGTCGAATCGGCAGTTCCGATCGGCCCGTCGGCCACTGTCGACTGGACGATGAGACCTGCGAGGTTGGTACCGACGGGCGCATCGTCGGGAGGATCGACGACGACGTCGAACTCGACGGTCTCGAACGGCTGCAGACGGAGGTTGACGACTTCCGGGACGAGCCAGTCGCCTGCCCCGAACTCCCCGTTCTCCGCCTCGGACGCGACGCTGTGCGGATCGGAGGACGGGCCGACGTCGGTGCCGCGCATGGAGACGTCGAAGGGTTGCTCCGAGTCGTCGGTGAGCCGGACACGGAGCGTCTTGCGGACACCGGGCTGGACGTCCTCTTCGATGCGCCCGGGCGCAATGTTCAGCAGGCCTGACGGATTCGCGCTCGGCGTGCCCGCCTTCCGCACCACCGTGGCCGAAGCCCCCGGCGGTGACGCCACCAGGAACATGGCGCACGCGAGTACGAGGTGCAGCGTGCGCGGACGACGGCGAACGAGGGGCGACATGGCGAGGGCCTACCCGAATTGCCGAGGGGCGGCACGCGCTGTGCGCGTACCGCCCCTGGACCACGAATGCGTCACGTCAGCTGGGCCGTCAGCTTCAGGGTGCCGGTGTAATCGCCGGCGCTCTGGGTGGCGCCCTCGCCGGAGCCACCGAACTTGAACTGGCAGGTCGAGGTCGTTGCGTTGTTCTCCGTGATCTTGCACAGCTGGGACGTGGCCGCCAACTTCGGAATGCCTGCCCACACGGCGCTGGCACCGGTCGGCGCGGCGTTCGGGGCGGACACGCCGCTGCCCGCCACGGTGGTGCCGGTCGTCGCCCCGGTACCGCCAACGCTCATCAGCGCGATCCCGAAGAAGTCCGATGCGGCCGGGATCGTGTTGCCCGTACCGACGAGGTCCTCGAGCCGCACCGCGTCACTCGCACACGTACGAACCGCTGCGCCCGCGCCGTCGGGGTCGGCGCAGAAGAAGGCGGGATCCGTCGCCGAGTTGTTGGTCATGACCACCTCGGCGCCCGTGGGGTTGTTCGAGGTGAAGGAGATCTGGCAACCGTCCGAGGCGGCAAAGGTGCCGGTGAAGTTGACGAGGGTCTCGTCCGTGCAGCTCGTCGGGCCCGAGCCGGTGCCCGTCGTGGGGCTCGTCGAGAACGTACTCGCCACCGTGCCGTTGACCGCGACGGTGCTCGCGGCAGTGGCGCCGGAGACCATCGAGGCGCCGGAGGCGACGACGGCCGTCACGCCGACGACCAGCAGGGCCGGGGCGAAGGCGAGCAGCTTGGTGCGCTTGGAAGTCTTCATGTGGGCGGGCTCCTTCGAGTGCATCCGTGCGGCGAAGCCCGACGCGAGGAGGCGTGGGGCGAACGCTCAATCACGACCCATGTCGGCATCGCCGAGGACAGACTTGAGCACGATTGCGACGATCGGCATACGGTCGTCTGCACTAGATCCCGCATCTGGGCCATGCAGGCTGGCATTTGCGCAATCTTCCTCAAGCTGCATGGGTGGGATGCCGAAGTAGGGGTCGATCACGGACGCGTGCCGTCGCATCCCTTGCGCGCACGTCGAACACCGGACCGAAGGACCGCCCAGATGACGCTCGCCCGCGTGACACGTACTCGGAGCCTGATGTGGCTCCCCGCCGCATTCCTGCTCGTGGTCGGCCTCCTCGCTGCCGGCGGGTTCCAGGTCGACCGCTCGCACGCAGCGAGCACCGGCACCACGACGGTGACCGCCACGGTTGCCAAGGAGGTGCACGTGAACCTGAACACGGGCGGCTCGTGCGGCGCAGGTACCGCGTCGGCGACCACCATCACGGGCTCGTCCCTGAACACCACGGATGGCGACGTCTCGCTCGCGTCGTGTCGACTCACGTTCGGGAGCAACAACTCGGCGCTCGGCGCTCAGCTGTTGGTGGAAAGCACACGCGTCGGGGCGAGCCCCAACTCGTTCTGTGTGGCCGCTGCTCTCGCGAACTGCGCGGCGCCGCAGTTCACTGACGTGGCCACTGCCGGAGTCACTCCGGCGGCATTCGCAGTGGGTGAGCCTGCGGCCGCGGGATACTTCGGCATCAAGGCGAACGTCAACGCGGGATCCTGTGCAGGTGGCATGGGAGCGAGCGCCAACTACTTCGGCCTCGGTCAGAACAACGACGCGACCCCGAACGGGGCAGCCGTGTGCTCCACTTCCTCCACCACCGACGGCGATGTCACGATCGACTACCGCGTGAACCCGGGCGCCTCGCAGCCCGCCAACACCGGCTATGTCGTGCAGACCAGCTTCACCGCCACCGCGAACTGAGGGTTCGTTCCGCACCTTCTCGATCGGGGTAGATGCGGACGGTGTTTACCACCCGTGTTCGTCGATCGCTCCATCTCGCCTGCGCCCTCGTCACGCTGACGGTGGGCGCAGCCGTGTTACCGGCGGTTGCCGCGGCGAAGGACTGTCGGGAGTACCAGAAGGTCGGGCGGGGCCTGTACCTGCAGACGTTCGACAAGACGGACGTGACGGGTGGGGTCGCCGGCCTGCCGGACCGGATCACGACGGATCTGGCCCCCGGGCAGTCCGGTCGGGTGTGCGTGGGGTTCCAGAACCGGACCGGGAAGACCATCCACCTGAGGTTCGCAGCGCACGACTTCGGGGCGGGCCGGGACGGGTCTCCAGTTCCCTTCGCCACCGGCAAGGAGGCATATGGCGCCGGATCGTGGCTGCGGCTTCCGCCCGAGGAGCAGGTCGCGTTGGACCACGGCGACCTGATCTGGCTCGACGTCGGCGTGGACCTGCCAGCGGACACAGCCGGCGGGAGCGCGTACGCGGGTGTCTCTGCGAGCCTCGTGGATCCGGTCGCCTCGAAGGACCCGGCGACCGGCAACCAGACCAAGATCACGCCGTCCGTCGTCGTCCAGGTCTTCTTCGACGTGCCGGGTGACATCACGGACGGCGGACACGTCCAGGACGTCAGGTCGACCCGGCTCGTGTGGTGGGACGGCCTCAAGATCGGCAAGGTGCCGGTGCTCGACCGCCTGCGCGGCCCGGGCATCGCACCAGTGCGCTTCCGGTGGAAGAACGACGGGTCGATCACCGACGACGTCGGCGCGACGCTCGAGATCAAGAGTTCGCTCGGGGGCAAGAAGGTCGCGTCGATCGACGTGCCCGCGCGGATCGTGCTGCGCGACGCGAGGAGGTCGTTCAACACGGTCTGGGCCGACGACATCCCGCTCGTCGGGCGGTTCGAGCCGACCCTGCGCATCAAGCGCGCGGATGGCACCGTCGTCACGAAGCACCTCCCCGCCATCTGGGTGATCCCGTCGTGGTGGTACCTGCTGGCGCTCGTGCTCGCGATCGCCGTCCCGCTCGGTCTCCGACGCAGGTCGAAGCGCCGGTACCGGAGCCTCGAGGAGCGCGTCGCGGCGGCGGAAGCGGCCCACGCGAAGTCCATCGACGACGACGAGTGGGACGACTGAACCCGCATGGCGCCGTGGGGACGTTCTGAGCTTCAAAGCGTCTTTACAAGTTTGTCATAGCGTACTCAATATTCTGCAAGCGCCTGCCGATAGCCGGTGAGTGGAAGCTCACAGGGTGGCTCGGGTCGGATGGCTCGGGGGCGCTGGTGGCTCCGCGGCGACTGTGGAAGTCGCACCACCCGTGCCCCTGGACCTCTTCGCATCGGCCCGATCCACTGCGCTCGTCGCAGTCGTGGCGGCAGCTTCGATCGGATCGCCCGTCGCCATGAGGACGGACGCGTTCGCGAACGCCGCCGGCCGGCTCACCGGCAAGGGCGCGACGCCACCGGCCGAGCAGCTCGTGGTGGGCGGGGTGGAGTTCGGCCTGCCGGCCGCGTGGGGGCGCCTCGGCGCGACCGCAGCCAGTGCCAGCCACACGGAGCGCATCGGCACGATCGTCAGCGCGCTCTGCCCGGCGGGAGGCGCCGGCTCCGCGTGCGTCGACGGCACGCAGGTCACCTTCATCGCCTACTCGGGCAAGGCCGGGCACGCCTTGCCCGTGCTCAACGTCTTCGAGGGGCAGCTCGACGCGAAGCTCACGCGTGAGTTCAGCGGCTTCGTCAAGGGCGAGACCAAGATGCGCCCCGGCGCCGACGGCATCCGCTACCTCGACTACTCCTTCACGTGGACGCAGGGGCGCGCGGTGCACCACCAGCGCTTCGCGGTCTACCGGCACGGGGACGGCAGCGGCGTCGTGGCCATCGCCACCGGCGCCAGGCTCCAGGCCCATGCGAAGGCGATCAGCGAGTTCCTCGCCACCGCGCACGACCCCGCCTCGAGCGAGTAGCTCCCGCCGCTACAGCGCCAGGTCGGCGTAGAGGTCGTCGATGCCGGCATCGTCGCCAGGGCCCGTCGTGACCGGCATCGGGTCGTCGCCGGGGGAGGTCTGCTCCGCAGCCACCGGCACTGCCGTTGGCGGCGCCAGTCGCATCGCCCAAGGGCGCCCGCTGCGGTAGTGGTGCACGCGGCGCCCCGCGTGCTCGGCGCGGGCGTCGTGCCCGAAGAACGCCACGGTCGCGCGACGCCACGAGCCGGTCTGCTCGTGCAGCCAGTGCAGCAGGTTCGCCGCGTAGCGGATGTTCGCCCGCGGGTCGCTCATCGCCGCGGGGAAGGCATCCGGGTGCCAGTGGTCCGACAGCTGCATGCAGCCCCAGCGCGTGCCGTGCACGTCCGGCGTGGCGATCGTGCGCCCCGACGGCTCGTACTGGCGCCACCCGGAGGCGTACCAGCAGATCGCGCGCAGCAGGTCGGCGGGCACGGCGCACAGCTCCGCCTCCTCCGCCAGCAGCCGGTCGTAGCGCGCCAGCGACTCGTCGGAGCAGTCGGCGGCGTCGCCGGCCCGGTCGTTGGCGTCCGCGAAGCGGCGCAGCAGGGGGGACGAGGTCAGGCGCGCGCGGCGCCGGAGGGGAGCATGGGTCATCGGAAGGCACGCTCCCACGGCTCTTCGTACGGCAGGGGGTCGGAGTAGGGCGACGGCGAGAACGCCGGCCGCACGTGGCGGAACCGCACGCCGCGTGGCGCAGCGCGTGGTCGACGCCGACGGCGCGGGCCATCCACGTCGTGGCCTCCGCCGCCATGCACGGCGGATCCATCCTCGAGGCGGTCCTCGGCCTCCAGCGCCGTGATGCTCGGCCGGGATGGCGGAGCGGCGCGGTGGTCGATGAACTGCCCGCGGTTCTCCTTCAGGTAGTCGAGGAAGCTCATGCTTCGCTCCTTCCGTCGGGTGGGCACGCGCGCCGCAGCCTGGGGGAGCAGCGATGCGCGTATGGGTCCTTCACCCACTACGTCGGGGAGCGGAAGCGGCCAGTTGCAGGCCGCAGCGGCCTGCGCGGTGGCCGCAATTGCGTGGAACGCCTGCGAGGGGGCGCCGCGGCGGCGCGACCTACAGCGTGAAGCGGTCGAGCAGGCGCTTCTCGTTCTCGTGCACGCTGACCTGGATCTCGACGTGGTCCTCGAGACCCGAGCCCTTGAGCTTCTTGCGCAGCAGCTCGTCCACCTGGAACACGCCGCTCGAGTTGTTCATCTCGATCGAGACCTCGATCGCCCGCGTCTGGCCGGGCTTCAGGCGCACGCGGTCGATCGCGGCGGCGCTGAGCGCGTGGATGGAGAGCGACCCCTGCTCGAACGGGATGCGCGAGCGGCCGTGCGTCATGTCGAGCGAATCGGCCACGCGCACCACGCCGGCCTCGACAGTGAGCGGGCGACCGTCGCTGCGGTGCGTGATGATCGACTGCAGCGCCTCGCTCACCACGGCGGTGCGGCTGATCGTGTCGTAGAGGCCGTCGAGCAGCTCACGCGCCTTGCGGTCGGCGAGGAAGAGCGAGAACTCCTCGTGGCCGATGCGATGGATGCTCATCCCGACGTCGTGCAGCAGGCAGCCGAGGGTGACGACCACCTCCGCGTCCTTCTGCGAGAGGCCGTAGTCGGTGACCATCGCGGGCTGCACGCCGGCCTTGGCCAGCAGGCGCAGGAGCTTGAGCCCGATGTTGGTGACGATCTGCATGTGGACCCACGAGTGGTCGTTCATGCCCATGCGCGCGACGGCGTTCAGGTTGGCGATGTGCCACCAGGTGCGCAGCTCCTCGTCCGCGTTGATGCGCTCCAGCAGCGTCTCGAGCGTGCGGTTGCCACGAGTCGGCAGGGAAATCCGCGATTCTGCGACGAATTCGTGGACCCGCCGTTCGGCCAGCGCACCGGCGCGATCGCTCCCGACTTCACGGGCAAGGTTCGATACTGGTATTTCACTGGTGAATGCAGGCTCTTCCTCAGGAGAGTGGTGGTCTTCTGCGGGGTGGCCGTGGCCTCGTATGTCACCGGGTGTGTCGTCCATGCCTGCGATCCTTCCCCGGTCTGATCCGGCTCCAACCCGCATGGGCTGGTTGAAATCCCCGGTTCGGGCAGTACAGGATGTCGACATCGTCATGGGGGTCCGCCTCCTGTCGGCAACGAACGACTGAACCAGAGGAGTGGGAACATGGGTCTGACCAAGACTGGTCTCATCGAGAAGGTCGCCGAGCGCGCGACGCTCTCCAAGAAGGATGCCGGGGAGGCCGTCGAGGCGGTCCTGTGGGCGATCGAGGGCGAGCTCAAGGCCGGCAGCGACGTGAACATCACGGGCTTCGGCAAGTTCTCCGTCTCGGAGCGCGCCGCACGCCAGGGCGTGAACCCGCGCACCGGCGAGAAGATGAAGATCGCCGCCGCTCGCGTCCCGCGCTTCACGCCGGGCAGCAAGCTGAAGGAGACGGTGAACGGCAAGAAGAAGTGAGTCCACTTCTTCGCTGATCACCGCGAAGGGCGTCGACCTGCGGGTCGGCGCCCTTCGTCTTCTTCCGGGTCGAGCGTGGAGGGCGGAGGGGTGTCGACGCCCGCATCCGCGGCGACAGGTAGGATTTCCGGACCGTGAGCGCCCTCGCCGACATCCTCGAGCACGTCCCCGATGCCACCCTCGTGGAGGGTGCCGGGGCAGATGGCGTCGACGTCGCGAGCCTGGCGATGGACACGCGCCGGGTCGAGCCGGGCGCGCTGTTCTTCTGCGTCGCCGGCGCGACGCGCGACGGGCACGACCTCGCGGCCGAGGCCGTGGCGGCCGGCGCCGTGGCGCTCGTCGTGTCGCACGAGGTGGCCGGCGTCGACGTGCCCCAGGTGCTGGTGCCGGACGTGCGCGCCGCGATGGGCCCGATCGCCGACCTGCACTTCGGGCACCCGAGCCGTCGCATCGACGTGTTCGGCGTCACCGGCACCAACGGCAAGACGACCACCACGTTCCTGCTGCGCGCGATGCTCGCGGCGGCGGGGCGCACGTCCGGCATGATCGGCACCACCGGCGTCGTGGTGGGCGGCGAGGAGCGCGAGACGTCCTTCACCACGCCCGAGGCGCTCGACCTGCACGGGCTGCTGCGCGACATGGTCGACGCGGGCGACGATTCGGCGGCCATCGAGGTCAGCTCGCACGCGCTCGACCAGGGGCGCACGACCGGGGTGCGCTACGCATCCGTCGGGTTCACCAACCTGACCCGCGACCACCTCGACTACCACAAGAGCTTCGAGGCCTACTACCAGGCCAAGCGCCTGCTGTTCACCGAGCCGGGGCCCGAGGGCCAGTACTTCCCCGCGGCGATCAACTGCGACGACGAGTGGGGCAGCCGCCTGTTCGACGAGCTGGTGCACGCCGAGCGCGAGGGCGTGCCGGTGTGGGGCTGGACGCTGCGCGAGATGTCGCGCGCGTCGGTGAGCGCCAGCTACGCGCTGCTGCCGGAGGGCGCCTCGATCAAGGTCGAGAGCCCCGTGGGCGACTTCCACCTCATGTCGAAGCTGCGCGGGCGGTTCAACGTCGAGAACGTGCTGACCGCCGCCACTATGGCGCTGCTGGCCGGGCTCACGCCCGAGCACGTGCAGGCCGGGCTGGACACCATCGACGGTGTGCGCGGGCGGTTCGAGCCCGTCGAGGCGGGCCAGCCCTTCACCGTGCTCGTCGACTACGCGCACACGCCCGACTCCCTCGAACAGGTGCTGTCGAGCGCGCGGGCGATCTGCGACCGCAACCTCATCGTGGTCTTCGGCTGCGGCGGCGACCGCGACCGGTCCAAGCGGCCGCTCATGGGTCGGGCGGCATCGCTCGGCGCCGACCTGGCCATCGTCACGAGCGACAACCCGCGCACGGAGGATCCGGAGGCGATCGCCAAGGAGATCCGCCGCGGCATGCGCGGCGAGGCGGACGTGGTCGAGGAGCTGGACCGGCGCGCCGCGATCGAGCACGCGGTGCGCGCCGCACGGGCGGGCGACGTGGTCGTCATCGCCGGCAAGGGGCACGAGCAGGGGCAGACGTTCGCGGACGGCACCGTGCCGTTCGACGACGTCACCGTCGTGCGTGAGGCCCTCGACGCCGTGGCCATCGGCTGACCGACGACGTGGCTGACGAGGCTCCTGCACCGCGCTGGACGCTGCTGGACGTGGTCGAAGCCCTCGGGCTGGCCGTCTACGG
>JAOPYS010000369.1 GCA_025964465.1 Thermoleophilia bacterium | reverse complement strand
CGGTCGAGCTGGCTGATCCGGTCGCGCCACTGCTCGCGCAGGATGTCGATGATGGGCCGGAACGGCGGCTCGACGAGGGGCGGGGCGGCTGCCGGTCCGCGCTCCGGCCGCGACGCGACGACCCCCGGTCGGGTCCGGTCCTGCTGGTCGTATCGCGTCGCGGCCGAGATCTGCACGGTCCACCCCTCCCTTCCCCACTCATGTCGGCGGGGGACGGGGCCAGCCGCATCGGCCATGTTCGGGCGCGACGCTCCCCATTCGGGGGGGATGGACGACGGGGCACGGGGTACGCTGACCGACGTGACGTCACCCAACCCAGGCCCGGACGGTCCCCAGCTCGTCGCGTTCGCCGCGGGCTGCTTCTGGCACGTCGAGGAGGCCTACCGCGTGGTGCCGGGCGTGGTCCGCACCGAGGCGGGGTATGCCGCGGGCCCACCGGGCGTGGCCGCCGAGGCGACGCCATGCCGTCGCGACACGGGCCACGTCGAGGCCGTGCGGGTGTGGTTCGACCCGGCCATCGTTTCACTCGACCGGCTGCTGGAGGTCTTCTGGGCCCGGCACGACCCGGCGGCCCGCCACCGCGTCGAGGGCGGCCCCGACTACCGATACCGATCGGCCGTCTTCGTCACCACCGAGGAGCAGCGCGCGGCCGCCGAACGGTCGATCGCACACGAGCGCGAGCGCCGCGGGGCGCACGTCGAGGTCACGACCCAGGTCGTGCTGGACGCGCCCTTCCAGCCCGCGGGCGCGTCGAACCAGCAGTACCTGCACCGCCGCGCCTGTCGCCGTGCCGCGCAGGGCGACGAGCGGATCAGCGGCGACTGACCGTTGCCCGGCGCAGCAGCAGGCGGCGCACGGTCGACCGGTCCACGGTGACGTCGTCGTGGGATGACACGCTCGCTCGCACGCGCACGGCGGCGCGCGTGGCCAGCAGCCTGGCGACGAGCGGATCGAGGCGCACCTTGACCACGGCCGTGGTGCCAGGGGCGAGCGTCACGGCCCGCGCACCGAACACGGTCGAGCGGAACCCGAGGCGACGCAGCAGCGCGGCGTCCACGAGCGCGTCGAGCGTGACACGACCGCGGCAGCCGCCGACCGCGGCCTTCGGGCAGGTGAGGCGCACCGAGGCGAACCGGGCGGTGCGATCCGCGTCGGCTGCCCCGCCGATCAGCACACCGCGGAACCGCGACGCGGCCAGCGTGCGGGTGGAGGTCGCGGTGGCCGTGGTCCCGACCTCGTCGGTGACGGTCACGGTGACCAGCACGCGCAGCAGGGGATTGGCTGCCAGCTGGCGGAGGATCTCGGGGCTGAGCGCGACCGACACGACATCGGAGCCGCCGGGCGCGAGGGTGAAGCTGCTGCTCGCGCCGGCGCCCGTCGACGTGGTCTTCACACCGCCGCCGGTGGCGACGAGCGTGAGTTGCACCGTGCCGGAACACGAGCCGATCGCGCCGCTCGGGCATGCGACCCCCACGCGGGCGGTGCCGTCCGTGACCGGCAGCTGCGTGCCGCCGCGGGTGGCCCCGCCGGCGACGGCCGGGTCGGTGACCGGCGGCGCCACCGCGCTCGCGGGTGCGTGCTCCACCGGCTGGGTGCCGGGCGCGCTCGTGCGCACCCGCAGCGTGAGGCTCGCAGACCCGCTCACGCCGTCGCGGCTCGCCGAGATGGTCGCGGTGCCGACGGTGAGCGCCGACCGCAACGTCGCCGTGGTGGTGCCGTCCGCCTGGACCGCCACTCCCTCGACCTGGACGCCGAGGTCGGCGACGATGTTCGCCGCGCCGCCGGCTGTGAGCTGGTTGCCGTTCGCGTCGGCGAGTCGAACCGTGACGGTGGTGGCGGAGTGACCGTCGGCGGTGATCGTCGGGTCGCCCAGCGCGACCGCCAGCGTCGCGGCCCGGCCGGCGTGCTGCGTGAGCGACGCCGAGCCCGTGACCGTCGTCCCGTCGACCGTCGCGCGCAGGGTCGACGCACCCGCGGTCGTGGTGGACGTCACCGTGGCGCCGTAGTGGCCACCACCCGACGAGGTGGGCACGCTGATGCGCTGGCCTCCGTCGGAGGTGACCCGCACCGTTGCGTCGTCCACGACGTTGTCGTGCACGTCGGTCACGTGCACGGTCGCGCGGGTCGTGGCCGCACCGTCCGCGACGATGCTGGCGGGCGTGAGGGTCACGCTCGCGTGCGCCGGGGCGTCGTGCACCTGGGTCAGCGGCGCGGTCGCATCGAGGCCTGCGACGGTCGCGTCGCGCGCGGAGATCGCCCACGCGCCGGCCGTCGTCGATGCCGTCAGCGTCGCCGTGTACGTGCCGTCACCGACCGCGTGCACCGCGCCGATCGTCGGCGCGCTCGCACTCGGCGCAGCGGTGATCCGCACGTCGTCGGCGACGACGGGATTGCCGTGCTCGTCCGCGAGAGTGACCACCAGGCCGCTCGTGGCTCGGCCGTCCGCCACGATCGACGCGTGCTCGCTGGCGACGTGGATCGTGTGTGCGGCTGCCGCCACCACGTCGACCCCGAGGGTGCCGGAGACGCCGGCATGGGTGCCGGAGACGCCGGCATGGGTGCCGGCGATCGTCGCGGGCCCGACGAGCCTGCGCGTGCAGTTCGCGGCCGCGCACGGTGCGCCCGCGATCGTGAACGTGGTGCTGGCGGTGACGTCGGCGATGTCGTTGTCGAACGCGTCCTGCTCGCGGGCGGTGACGCCGAACGCCTCGCCGGCGGCGCGCGTGGGAGCGGCCGCGAGCACGAGGTGGTGCGCCGCGGACGGGGTGACCGCGACATGCAGCGTCCCGGTGGCGGTGCCGAGGGTGGCGGTCACGACCCGGGGCCCGGCGTGCCTGGCGACGCAGACCGCCGCGCTGCAGGAGCCCGCGGCGTCGTCGATCGTGAACGTCGCGTCGGCGGTGACGCTGCCACGCGTGTTGTCGAAGGCGTCGAACGCGGCCGCGGTGTACGACGCATCCGCCCCCGCGACCTGTGTCGCCGCACCACCGACCACGAGGTGGTCGAGCCCGGCCGCGACCACGTCCAGCGTGAACGTGCCGACCACGTCGACCCCGTCACGCGCCGTGACGGTGTGCGGGCCGGCGTGGGTCGAGGAGCACACGTTCGCGGTGCACGGCCCCTCGTCCGTCGCGAACGTCGCGACGGAGGTGACGTCGCCGCGCGCATTGCTGAATGCGTCGAGGCCCGTGGCGAGGAACGTCGCGCCCACTCCGGCTGCGACGGTCGGGGTCGTCGTCGTCACGCGCAGGGAACGGAGCGCACCCGCAGTGACGGTGAGCGAGGCGTCGTCGGTGATGCCGGCGACGGTCGCGACGACGTCATGCGTGCGCGGCTCGTGCGAACCGCAGGCCAGCTGGGCGCAGGGGTGACCATCGATCGTCAATGCGACATCGCTCGACGCGATCGCGACGCCATTGCCGAACGCATCGACTCCGGTGACCGCGTACGACTGGGCGTCGTCAGCGCTGATCGTCGCGGCCTTGGGTGCCACGGCGACCGCGTGCAGCGGCGCGGCGCCGACCGTGACGGGCAAGGTGCCGGTGGCGGAGCCGATGCTCGCGGAAACCGTGCGACCCCCGGCGCGGCGGGCCGTGCAGGTCGCGGCGACGCACCCGCCGTCGGGATCGTCGATCGTGAAGCTGCTGGTACCCGTCACGTTGCCCAGCGAGTTCTCGAACCGGTCGAGCCCCTCCACCGCGTACGTGCTCGACACGCCCGCGACCAGGGTCGCCGACCCGGTGACGACGAGGTGGTGGACCGTCGCCGGCACGACGTGGAACACGAGGCTGCCGACCACCGAGGCGCCGACGCGGGCCGTCACGGTGTGGTCGCCGGCATGGATCGATGAACACACGTTCGCGGCGCACGGGCCCTCCTCCGTCGCGAAGGTCGCGCTCGAGGTGAGGTCACCGCGCGCGTTGCCGTGCGCGTCGAGCCCCGTGGCGGTGAACGTCGCGCCCGTCGTGGCGCTCGCCGCGACGGTTGGCGTCGCCGTCGCCAGGCCCAGGGACGACAGCGCGCCGGGCGTCGTGGCGAGGCTGGTCGAATCGGTGACCGCGCCGACCGTCGCCGTGACGCTGCGTACGCCGACCGTGGTCGAGCCGCACGCGAGTGCGGTGCACGTGCCGCCGGTCGAGATGGACAACCGCACGTCGGATGCCGCGACCGGCACCGGGTTGCCGCGCCCGTCGTCGCCGCTCACGGCATAGGCCTGGGTCGCGTCAGCCGTGATCGACGCGTCACGCGGCGAGAGCACGATGGCGTGCAGCGGCGCATGCACCACGGCGACCTGGATCGAGCCAGCGGCCGTCCCGTCGGTCGCCGAGATCGTGTGGAGGCGACTCGCGTCGTTCGCCGAGCAGCCCGCGGCGGGGCAACGCACCCCGTCGATGGACACGAGCGCGGTCGCGGTGCGGTCCCCGACCGGGTTGCCCCAGAAGTCGGCGCCCGCGACGCGCACGCCCACGGGCTCGCCGGCGACGAGCGGGCTCACGCTGGGGGTCAGCTCGAGCGTGGCGAGGGCCGCACCCGTCACGTGCACGTCGCCCGTGCCGGAGACCGTGTTCGCCCCCGTCCCGAACGAGACGAGCAGGTGGTGGTCGCCCGCACCCGTCAGCACGCACGCGGCGCCGGTGCACGGCACCGTGGCCGGGCCGTCGGTCACGGTGAAGGGTCCCGACACCGAGCCCAGGTCGTGGCCGGCCGCATCGCGCCCGGTGACCGTCAGCGCGAAGGGAGCGCCCGCGACGACCTGTGACGGGACACCTACGGCGAGGTGGTGCAGCGCGCCCACGGTGACGTGCATCGTGGCGGCGGCAGTGAACCCGCCGTACGACACGACGACGGCGTGGTCGCCCAGGAGCGTCGACGTGCAGGTCGCGCCCGCGCACGGTGCGCCGTCGAGGGTCGCGGAAGCCGCGCCCGTCACGGTCGCGACCACGTTGCCGTAGGCGTCGAGGGTCTTCGCCACGAACGTCACGGCAGTACCGGACGCGACGGTCACGTCCTGCGGCGCCACGGAGAGGCGCTCGGCGTCGCCCGCCGTCACGCCGACGGTGACCGATCCTGCCGAGTGACCGTCGACGCCGGCACTGAACGTCGCGGTGCCGACCAGGGTCGCGACGCAGGCCTGGCCGGCGCAGAACCCGTTGGTCGTGGTGACCTCGACCCCGTCGGAGACCGCACCGATGCGGTTGGACGAGGCGTCGTACGCGTCGACGACCAGGCCGACGGTGTCGCCCGCCGCGACCGGGGCGGTCGACGCATCGGCCCGCCCGACGACGTACCGCGTCGGCGCGCCGGGGACGACGACCAGGCCCCGCGTCGCGCGCGCGGTCCCGAAGCTCGCGGTGACCGTGTGCTGGCCCGCGACCGTGGACCGGCACCCCGCGGGATCGCACGGCGTCGAGCCGCCGTCGAGCGTGAAGGTGGCGGCGACCTCGCCGATCTCGTTGTCCGCCGCATCGGTCGCGGTGACGTGCAGCGCCGCCGGGTCACCCGCGGCCACCGTCTCCGGACCATCGATCACCAGGTGGGTCGCCGCGCCCGGAGCGACGTGCACGTCGACGCGGGCGACGGCGTCGCCGTAGACGGCCGCGACGGAGTGCGCGCCTGCCGCGACCGGCGTGCAGACGCCACCGGCGCACCCGGCGCCGTCCAGGTCGAAGGCCACGCCCGCACCGGTCAGGACCACAGAGTTGCCGTACGCGTCCGCCGCGGTCGCGGAGAACGGCGGCGACGCCACGCCTGACACGAGCTGGGTCGGGCCGGCGACCGAGAGGACGGCTGCTGGCCCTGCCCCGATCGTGAGGGAGCGCGGGGACGCGGCGAGCGACCCGCCGTCCACGGCGCGTACCGACAGCTGGCGCGCGCCGGCCGCGGTGGCGCGACACGTCAGCTTCGCCGAGCCCGCTCCCGCATCGGCCATCGCGCACGAGCCTCCGTCGAGCGTGGCGGCGAGCTGGCTCGACACCCCTCGCGCCGGGTTGCCGAGGACGTCCTGCGCCGTCACGTCGACCTGGAAGGGGCTGCCGGCGCTGAGCGCGCCGACCGGCGCGGACAGCTGCGCGGTGTTCGCCCGGCCCGGCACGACGTGCACGACCGACGTCCCCTCGAACCCGGCGTACGACGCGCGCACGGTGATGTCACCGCTGAGGTCGAAGTAGCAGTAGAGCTGCTGCTGGTAGCACGACGCGCCCGGCGAGTACGCCCATGTGACGAACTCGCGACGCGCGGCCTCCAGCTCGTTGCCGAAGGCGTCCGCCTTGAACACGGTGAAGTCCGCGACCGACCCTGCGACGACGTCTCCTTCGGTGACGCGGTGCACGACGACCTGCGTGGCCGAACCGGCGGACACCTCGACGGTCGTCGTCGCCGTGACGCCACCGGGTACCGCGGCGGTGATCGTCCGCGTGCCGGCGCGCGTGAGCGTGCACGTCGCCGTGTAGCTGACGCTCCCGGTCTGCGGCGCGCAGGTGCCGCCGTCGACGGTCAGCTGCACGACGTCCATCGGTCGCTGCAGCGCGTTGCCCCACGCGTCGAGGGCGTTGACGTTGACGTCGATCGTGTTGCCCGCCGACGTCGAGGTGTAGGGCGTGTAGAGCTGTACCGTCGTGGGGTCGCCCGCGACGACGGTGACCGACGAGGTCACCTCGTCCTGGCCGAGCCGTGCTGCGGTCGGGAAGGCCTCCACGACGAAGGAGCCGTTGTACGTGCCGGTGGGGCGACACACGTTGTCCGGGCAGTCCACGCCGCCCATGCGCAGCCAGGCCTGTGACTGCGGGTCGGGTACGGCGTTGTTGAACGCGTCGTAACCGACCATGCCGAGGTCCACGGCGTAACCCGCGCGCACCGTCACGGACGGCCGGACCGTGATTCGCGCGAGCGCTGCCGGAGCGACCGTCACCGGGAAGATGGCCGTCGACGATCCGCTCGACGCAGTGATGAGGTGCGCTCCTGCCCGGGTGCTGGAACACGCACCGCGGTACACGTCGCACGTCCCGTCGTCGATCGTCAGCAACACCCCCTCGGGCACGACGCCGACGTCCTCGCCGTTCGCGTCCGCGCCCCGCACCTCCACGTCGAAGCTGCGGCCGGCGATGCGCTCGCTGCCCACCGAGGCGACCCGGACCGTGGTGCGGGGGCCGGTCACGTGCAACGTCGTGCGCGCCGTGGCGACGCCCTGGCCTCGCTCGCGGTACACGGCGATCAGCTCGTGGTCGCCGGGGGCCGGCATGTTGAAGTGCGCGAGCAGCTGGCAGGCGGCGTGCTTGGTCCCCTCCGGACTGCTGTGGTCGTTGTTCTGCATGTAGGTGCGGGAGCAGAGGTCCGGCGCCGCGTACCCGTCGATGTAGAAGTCGATCGGCTGGAACTCGTCCGGGGTGTCGACGGTCGCCAGCACCGACTGCCACTCCGTGCGGGCCGAGTGCACCACGGGGCTCGACGGGAGCGTCAGCACGCGCGCACTGTTCGAGTCGTTGACGCTCACCGTCGCGATTCCACTGATGCCCGCGGCGGTGCGGGCGCGGACGCGCAGCTCCCCCGTGCGCACGGCGATGCAGCGACCGTCGGCGTAACAGCGACCGGCGCTCGCGTCGACGGCGCCGGACGCGGTGACGAAGCTCCACGTCACCGCGCCCGCGCTGTCGGTGAGGACGTCGTCGGCGACGTCGCGGACGCCGGCGACGCTCGCCTGGAACGGCTCGAGCACCACGGGCGTCGGGTTGTTGACCGCGAGCGCGAGGTGGTGCGCCGGACCGTACGCGACGACGGTCGTCGACTGGGAGGGGTAGTACCAGACGCCGTTGCACGTCACCGACGTGGCCGAGGAGGTCAGCTTGCCGTCGCACTCGCCGCGGGGCTCGCCGCCCACGGAGTTGTGGAACTCGGAGTAGAAGACGTGCGGGCCGACGCTGAGTGGGCGGCACGTGTAGATGTACCTCGCGGCGTTGCCGTCGTAGGCGGAGGAGCAGCTCGCGTCGTTCATCCGCGTCTGGATCATGTAGCTGTAGGCCGGCCACGGGCAGAAGTCGGCGCTGGGGCCGTCCGAGTACGCGCGGCACGCCGTGAAGCTGACCGACTGGCCGAGCGGGAACCGCGCGGAGCCCGCGACGATCGTGTTGCGCGTGACGCTGCGTGGGCGCGTGACCAGGATCGGCTGCGTCGCCGCGCTCGCTGCCGTGCGCTGGCTCACGTCCGCCGTGGCCGTGCCGTTGTACTTCGCGGTGATGGCCTGCTGGAACGGCGATGTGGAGACGGTGGTGAAGGTGCAGCTCGTCACCCATCCGCCGTTGAACGACAGCGTGCCCGGGCAGTTCGTGACCGGCCCGGTGCCACCCCAGCTGACGGTGCCGCTGCCCGACGCGCCATCGACGCGGACGGTGAGGGTGATGGCCTGGTTCGTGCCCGCCGCGGTCGGCGGGCTGTTGATGAAGGTGGTCGTCGTCGCGCGGCCGATGTCCTTCTGGACCGTGCCGGAGACGCTGGGCGTGCCGGTGTAGCTGCCGGAGAACGCGGCCTTGACGAGATAGCCGCCGCTGGCCAGGGTCGGGGTGCAGGTCGCGACACCGTTCGACACCGGCGCCGCGGGGCAGAACGTCAGCGCCGTGCCCGTCTGGTTGATGGCCGTGAAGGCGACGGTGCCGCCCACGCCCGCGTTGGTGACGTTCGCCGTGAACACGATGCCGCGGTCGTTCGGGCCCTGGTCGTTGGGATCCTCGACGGAGATCGTCGTCGTCGTGGGGTTCGCCGTGGCCAGCTGGAGGCTGCCGTTGGCCCCGCCGCTCTGGTCGTCGACGCCCCACGTGACGGCGCGTGCGCCACCGGCCACCCAGTTGGCGCCACCGCCGCCTCCGCCGCCACCTTGCTCGATCAGCCCGACGTTGACGACCACCGCGCCGGCGTCGCCGCCGTGCCCGGCCCAGCGGCCGCCGCCGCCGCCACCGCCGGCACCCGTCGTGCCGACGCCCGTGCCGCCCGAACCTCCGTGCGTGTAATTCGTGTCGGCGCCACCACCGCCACCGGCACCCGTCGGCCCGTTGCCGGTTCCGCCGCCGCCAGCGCCGGGGGAGATGCCACCCGCGCCGCCGTTGCCGCCGACGTACCGCCCGAACCCGGGGCCGTTGACGCCGTCACCGCCGCCACCACCACCGCCGCCGACGACGAGCAGCACGGTGCCGTCCGCGCGCGTGATCGTGGTCGCACCGCCGCCACCGCCGGCCGCGTCGGAGAGCACCCCGATGCCGCCGTTGCCGCCACTGAAGTCGCCTCCGGCACCACCGTTGCCGCGGTTCATGCCCGAGGCGCTGCCACCGCCGCTGCCCACGAAGATGCGCAGCTCCTCACCGGGCGTGACGGGGACCTGGACCCTGGCCGTGCCACCCGGGGCGCCCAGCGCCATGGCGGATCCACCGATGCCCGGCGTCCATGCGCCGTTGCCGCCGGCCCCCGCGACGGCGGAGACACTGATGCCCGTCACGCCTGCCGGCACCACGTACGTCTGGTACGACCCGGTCGGCGCGAATGTGCGGGTCTCGGCGTGGGCGGTTCCGGCAACGCCGACGACCAGAACGAGTGCGAGCGCGGCGACGACCACGGTGTGAACGGGCGCACCGAGGCGCAGGATGATTCGGGGCAAGATGGCTCCTGGAGTGCGCGCGGCGACGCCGTGCGAGACCCACCCTCATGTGAGCGAAGGTGGACAAAGGTAGCGGATTCTCCATTGTATCGAGATCTCGATCGCTGGCGACCAGACGATGGTTGCACCATCCGGACGGTTTACGAATCGGTCCACCGCCACCTGTTCGCTGGCACACGGGCTGCACGCGCGTGCCGGATCGCGACGCGAACGTGCGACGACATCCGAGTAACGGAACGCTCGTCGAGGGGGACTCGAGATGAACACGGTTGGACCGACCAATGTCGATTTCAGGGGTCAACGACGGCCGCAGGACGAGTGAGCTGCGCATCACGCGCTCGCAGGGGGGCGAGACGAGGGTCTGGGCCCAGACCGGGGAGCACGGGATCTTCGGCGGCGTGCACACGGCGAACGGGAGCGAGACCGTCCGGGAGGGGAGCACGCTCGCGGAGGCCGTCGACCAATTCCTCGTCACGGCCGAGAACTACGCCCCGGCGGAGGGTGTCGCGCGGCTGGGCAACCCCATTCGAACGCAGCAGGGTGCGCGGGCAGCCCTGACGATCGGGCACGATGCAGCGGCGGCCGGAGGCCAGGCACGGACCGGCACGCTGCTGATCGGGCACGGGACCGACGGTGCCGCCAGGGCCGTCGAGACATCACTGATCGATGCGGGCCGCGACGTGCTCAAGCGGATGCACCTCTGACACGCAGCCCTGTTGGGCTACTCGGTGCCGATGTCGAAGCCCGGGGTCCACGAGGGCTGGCCGCTGGGCTCGACGCCACGCGGCGTGTCGTGCTGCGGCAACGCGAGGTCCTCGGCGCGGCTCGGGCGCGGCGGAGTGGTGGTCGTGTCGAGCACCACGAGCTTGCCGCCCTTGATCGCATCGATGACCTGCGTCGAGATCGCCTGGTCGGCGGCCGCGCCCGGCTGCAGGCCGGACACCGCGGCCCGCACGCCGATGTCCGTGCCCACGGCGTTGTTGTACATGTCCATCGCGGACGAGTACTGGTTGTGCAGCCCCGTCAGCTGCGAATCGGCCTCGTGCGCGATGCCCTCCTTCGCGACGAGCCCGATCGACTCCTCCACCGTGGTGTGCGCCA
>JAOPYS010000351.1 GCA_025964465.1 Thermoleophilia bacterium | reverse complement strand
CGGACGCGGAGGGATTCGAACCCTCGATACGCTTTAAGGGCGCATACACGATTTCCAATCGTGCTCCTTCAACCACTCGGACACGCGTCCATGTGCCTCGCGACCCCGCAGCCTACCGGGTGCCGGCCTCCGCGACCACGGCCGGCGGGCGTGTGTGTGACGAGCTCGCGCGTCGGGCACCCTCAGCCCCATGCCCGACGACCGCTCCCAGGACCTCACCGAGACGCTCGAACGGCTCAACCTCGCCATCGCGGACGCCCAGGCGGCGGAGCAGCGCGCGCTCGCGCGCATCGCATCCGCTGACGCCCGCACCCTCGCGTCGGGCGAACGGGATGGCCACGCCGACACGCGCAGCGGCGACGCCGACTCGCGGACGGTCGCGTCGGACGCGCGCCACGGCATTGCCGACGTTCGCAGCGTGGCGGCGGCCGCCCGCGCCGGCACCGCGCACGCGCGCCACGACGCCGCCGACGAACGCAACGGCCCGTCCGACGAGCGTGACGGCATCGCCGACGTGCGCGACGGCAGCTCGGATCGACGCGACGACGTCGCCGACGCCCGCGATGACATCGCCGACACCCGCGACGGCCGCTCCGACCTGCGCGACGATGCCGCCGACGCCCGCGACGACCTGGCCGACGCCCGCGACGGCGCCTCGGACGTGCGCGACGACCTCGCCGACGTGCGCGACCGCGCGTCGAGCGCCCGCATGGAAGCCGCCGATCGCCAGTCGCAGACGGCGATGGACGACTCCGACGAGTACCAGCGCGCGCTGCACCACTACCAGCAGCTCATGCGACACCGCATCGCCAACCCGCTCCACGTGATCGTCGGCATGGCGGAGACCCTGCTGCGCGAGGACGACCTCGCGCCCGGGACGCAGCGACTCATGCTGCAGGCGATCGCCGACCAGGGCCACCTGCTCGAGCGGCTCACCCTCTTCGAGCCCGAGCAGCAGGACACCGTGGAGCGCGACCTGCACGCCAAGCCCTTCGAATGATCGGTCAGGGCCCCCGGCTGCCTAGTGAGCGAGGCGCGGGGCGGCTGCGCTGCGCCTCCCGGAGGTGACAGCAGGACGTCGCATCGCGCGCAGGGCCGCCGTGTGGACCAGCATCACGGGACTGCCCTGCGGCACGGCGTCCTCGATCGACGCCTGGAGCTCCTCCGGGCGCATGAACTTCGGCAGGAAGGCCGCAGCGCCGAGCCGGCGCACGCGGTCGGCGATGTCGGGATCGTCGTTGCTGGACCGGACGATGACGCGCGCACCGGGAGCCATCGTCCGCAGCAGCGGCAGCGCCTCGAAGCCGTCCATGACCGGCATCGACAGGTCGAGGACGACGATGTCCGGGTGCAGCTGCTCGGCGAGCTCGGCGCCGCGCATCCCGTTCGATGCCTCACCGACCATGCGGAGCTTGTCGCTGGCGAGGATCGCCAGCTCGACCTGCAGCCGCGCCGCGTAGTCGTCGTCGATCACCAGTACGGTCGCTCGCGTGTCGCGCATGCCCATCACCCCACATCAGCGGCCGTGTCCGCAGGGCGCAGAGGGTCGCCCACCTAGGGTATCCGGTAGCTCGCTTTCCTAGCTACCCCCCGCCGGGAGACTCCTCCACGTTTCGACGTTCGCTCCCATTGCCGACGAGCTGACGGCCCCGCTCAGGGCCGCAGGACGACCTTGATCGCGCCGTCCTGCTTCTTCTGGAAGATCTCGTAGGCGTGCGGCGCCTCGTCGATCGGCACGTGGTGCGTGGCGAAGGCGTCGACGCCGAGCGGGTCAGCGCTGTCCTCGAGCAGCGGCATGATGTCCGGCACCCAGCGCTTCACGTTGGCCTGGCCCATGCGCAGCTGGATCTGCTTGTCGAAGAGCGTGTCCATCGGCATCGGGTCGGCCATGCCGCCATACACGCCGACGATCGAGATCGTGCCCCCGCGACGCACCAGCTCGATCGCCAGGTGCAGTGCGCTCAGGCGATCCACGCCAGCCTTCTCCATCATGGCCCGCGCCAGGGGGTCGGGCAGGAGCCCGGCCATGTCCTGCGCGAGCTTGCCGATCGGCGCGCCGTGCGCCTCCATGCCGACGGCGTCGATCACCGCGTCGGGGCCGCGCCCGTCGGTCGCCTCGCGGATCGCCGCGACGACGTCGTCGGAGCCCGACACGTCGTACACCTCGTCGCCGCGCAGGCGTGCGCGCTCGAGGCGCTCGGGCACGAGGTCGAGGGCGATCACGCGACCGGCGCCACGCTGGCGCGCGACGCGGCAGGCCATGTCACCGATCGGGCCGAGGCCGATGACCGCGACCGTCTTGCCGTCGGCCACGTCGGCGTACTCGACCGCCTGCCACGCCGTGGGAAGCACGTCCGACAGGAACAGGAAGCGATCGTCGGACGGACCCTCCGGCACCTTGATCGGACCGAACTGCGCCTGCGGCACGCGCAGGTACTCGGCCTGGCCGCCCGGGATGTTGCCGTACATCTTGGTGAAGCCGAACAGGGACGCGCCCTTGTCGTACTCGTGCACCTGCGTGGTCTCGCACTGCGACATGAGGCCGGTGTCACACATGAAGCAGTGGCCGCACGAGATGTTGAAGGGGATGACGACGCGGTCGCCGACCTTGAGGTTGGTGACCTCGGCCCCCACCTCCTGCACGATGCCCATCGGCTCGTGGCCGAGGACGTATCCCGAATCCATGTACATGCCGAGCAGCTCGTACAGGTGCAGGTCGGAGCCGCAGATCGCCGACGACGTGATCTTGATGATCGCGTCCGTCGGCTGCTCGATGGTGGGATCCGGCACCTCCTCGACCCGCACGTCGCGCTTGCCGTGGTAGGTGACTGCCTTCATGGGAGGGGCCTTTCCGTCGCTGGTTCGTCCAGCGCCACCTCCCCGGCCTCATGGCTCGAAAACCTAGGGACCTGCGAAAAGCTCAGGGGGAGCGGAAAGGGTTTCGGTGGCGACTCCCCTGGAGCGGAGGGGGAGGGATTTGAACCCTCGGAAGGCTTGCACCCTCAACGGTTTTCGAGACCGTCCCGTTCGACCGCTCCGGCACCCCTCCATGTGGAAGGGGAGCCGCCACCGAAGCGGAGAAGGAGGGATTCGAACCCTCGATAGAGGTTGACCCCCTATACCTCCTTAGCAGGGAGGCGCCTTCAGCCACTCGGCCACTTCTCCGATGCCGCGCAGCCTAGCGGATCGCAGGGGAGCGCGATAGCTCAGGCGGGGAGCGACCAGTCGACCGGGGCCTGGCCGTGCGCCGCGAGGTACGCGTTGGCCTGCGAGAAGTGGCGGCACCCGAAGAACCCGTTGTGGGCGGAGAGCGGGGAGGGGTGGGCGGCCTCGAGCACGAGGTGGCGCGTGCGGTCGACCGACGCACCCTTGCGGCGTGCGTGGCTGCCCCACAGCAGGAAGACGAGGTGCTCGCGGCCGTCGCTGAGCGCGCGAATCGCAGCGTCGGTGAGGTGCTCCCAGCCGCGGCCGGAGTGGGAGGCGGCCTCGCGGGCGCGGACGGTGAGCGAGGAGTTGAGCAGCAGCACGCCCTGGTCGGCCCAGTGCGTGAGGTCGCCGTGCTCGGGGCGCGGGAGGCCGAGGTCGGTCTCGAGCTCCGCGAGCACGTTGCGCAGGGACGGGGGCTGGCGCACGCCACGCGGGACGGAGAACGACAGGCCCATCGCCTGCCCGGGGCCGTGGTACGGGTCCTGCCCCACGATGACGACGCGGACGGCGTCGAAGGGGGTGCGGTCGAAGGCGGCGAAGATGTCGCGTCGGGGCGGGTACACCTCATGGCCGGCGCGTTGCTCCTCGAGCAGGAACTGGCGCAGCTTGGCCATGTCGGGTGAGCCGAACTGCGCCTCGAGCGCGGCGAGCCAGGACGGGTCGATGCGCGGGGTCGTCGCCGTGCTCACGGATGAACCTCGGCGAGCGGCACGTCCCCCTGGGCGCGGCGCACGAGCAGGCCCGGCAGCTCGGGGTAGCCGCCCATGCCGCCCTGCCCCTCGAGGTCGGTGGCGGTCAGGGTGAGGCCGGCGTCGTCGCCGGCCACCAGCAGGCGCCATGCGCCGGCGCCGGCGGCCACTGCGGCGGGCGTGAGCTCAACGGCATCGGCGTCGCCGCGCACGATCGCCACGCCGGTGCGCCCTCGGGCGACGGCACGGCCGGCGCGGTGCATCGCCTCGAGCGCGCAGGCGACGAAGGTCGCGCAGTCGATGCACGGCTCGGCGTCGACGTGCAGCACGACGTCGCCGTCGTGCGCGGCGATGCGCTCCCAGGCGGCGGTGAGCTCGGCGCGCGCCTCGGTCTCATCGGCGCCGTGGGCGGCGGCCAGGTGGCGGGCCCGCACCGCGATGAACGCGGCGGGGTCCTCGTTCGGGCTCGGCGAGAGCGGCCCGTCGCGCAGCGCCTCGCGCACGACGAGCACGTCGGCGTCGGGCGCCGTCGCGCGCAGCCCCTCGGCCAGCGCATCACCGTAGGTCACGTGCAGCACGTTGCGGTCAGGTTCCATGCCGGGGATCCTACGCCCGGCCGGCTACTCCTCGACGACGAGCTTGGCGACCATGCCGGCGCCCATGTGCGGGGCGCAGTAGAGCTGGTAGGTGCCGGGCTCCAGGTCGCGGGTCAGCTCGACCGTGTCACCGGGGAACGCCATGTCGCTCATCTTGTTCTGCCCGTTGCCGCTGATGCCGACGTTGTGGGGCAT
>JAOPYS010000347.1 GCA_025964465.1 Thermoleophilia bacterium | reverse complement strand
CATCCGCAGGCGCGCCGTCGCGGCGCCGGTCCCACGCCCGGGAGGCTGCGTCGCGCCTCCCTGGCCGATCGGGCGGGCGGCCGTGTAGCGGTCGATGATCGTCGCCGGGTCCACGCGCGGCGCCGAGCCCGGGGCGGGTTCGTCCTCGACCGGCTCGCGGCTGCGTCGCCGCCACCACCAGCGCGCCACCGTCAGCCCAGCCCGAGCAGGGCCGGGTCGACCGCCCGGAACGCGACACCGGTGGGTACCTTCGGGAAGTAGTAGGTCGACTTCTGCGGCAGCAGCTCGCCGGCCTCCGCCACCGCGTGGATGGCAGCCGGATCGGCGCCGCGCATGAGGAACCCGAGCGTGTCGGACGGCGCCTCGTCGACCATCGCGAGCGCCTCCTCGAGCGACCGTGTGTAGGCCACGCCGCCGCGCGCGTGCTCGATCAGGCAGGCGCCGCCGTCGATCGCCAGCGCGTGCAGCGCGGTGACGTCGAGGCGCCGCGACGCGTCGCAGCTGTCGGGCGCGGCGAGCTGCATGTCGAGCTCGTCGGGCACCGACAACAGGCGCGGCCCGCGCCCGCCGCCGTAGACCACGACGCCGGGTACCTCCAGCGTCTCGAGCGCAGCGAGGGCGGCGTCGACCGCGCCGAACTCCTCCTCCGCGAACGCCCCGGACTCGACCACGAAGCGGTCGAGGCGAGCAGGATCCACGCCGCGCAGGATGCGGTGCGTGGGGAAGACGCAGATGCCCGGGTCGGCGCTGTTGACGACCATCGCCAGCACGCCGTCGGCCCACGACGAGGAGGTGTGCTGGGGTCCGGTGAAGTCCGAGCCGCCGACCACGGCGAGGCTCGCGCCCCGCTCGCGCAGCTGTGCGCGGTACTCGAGCGCGGCGGTGTAGCGGGGGTGGCCGTCGGCGCTCAGCAGCGGGTGCGGGGTGACCGCGGCGTGGAATGCCTCGCACAGGGCCAGGTCGGTGACGAACCACACTGCGATCTGCGTGCCGTCGTCGTCGGTCGAGGTGAAGTCGGGCTCGTCGTCGGTGACGGAGGCGAACATGTCGACGAGGGAGCGGGCCGGGTCGTGGAAGGCCAGGAAGACGGGGCTGATGTTGGCGCCCGTCGCGCGCATCAGCTCGGCGCGCGCTTTGCGGGGTGCCTCGAAGGTGCGCTCGTGCGGCAGCACCTCGCCCTCACCGAACTCGCTCAGGCCCACCTCGCAGCACACCGCGGTGCGAGTGCGGCGCACGCCGTCGGGGCCGACGAACCGCTGGCGCACGACGGCGACGCCGACCTCACCCGCCTCGAGCACGCCCTCCTCGATCCACGCGCGCAGGAGGCGACCGCTGGCCGCCGGGTCCCCGCCCTCGGGCAGCTCGAGCAGGATCGACTGGTGCGGCGACGTGGTGGCGAGGCGCGCACGGCCCGCGTCGTCGACGACGTCGTAGGGCGGCGCGAGCAGGCGCCCGGGGTCGTCCACGTGGTCGGGGTCGAAGCGCAGGTACGGGAAGGAGCGAGCAGTGGCCATCTTGGTCGTGTTCCAATCGTTGACTGACAGCAGCCTACCCGCGCCCGGGGGCGACAAAGTACGATGCGCCCATGGCCGGCGACGTACGCATCGAGGACGTGGTGGCCGGTCGGCCGGTCGAGGGCGTGTACGCCGTGGTCGCCAAGCAGCGCCGCCACGACAAGAACGGCGACGCCTACCTCGTGCTGGAGCTGAGCGACGCCACCGGCCGCATCGAGGGTCGCGTCTGGAAGAACGCCGACTGGTTCGACCGCAACATCCGCGAGGGCGACCGCGTGCGGGCGATCGGGCGCGGGTCGAGCTTCCGCGACCAGGTTCAGCTGGACATCCGGCGCCTCGACAAGGTCGACGGCGATCCCACCGAGTCGTTCGTCCCCGCCGGACGGCGCGACGTGGCCGAGCTGGGCGGCGAGCTGGACTTCCTCGTGTCGGAGATCGGCCACCCCGAGCTGCAGGCGCTCGCGCACGCGGTGTGGTCGGGCCCGCACCGGGACGCGCTGCTGCGGTCGCCGGCGACGGCGAGCGACCACCACGCGCACCTGGGCGGCTTGGTGGAGCACACCGTGTCGGTCGCGGCGATCTGCCTGACCGCTGCCGAGCGCCACGACCGGATCGACCGCGACCTGCTGCTGTGCGCGGCGCTGCTGCACGACGTGGGCCGCGCGCGCGAGCTGCGCGCCGAGACCGCGATCGAGGCGGATCCCGACGGCGCGCTCGTCGGGCACGTGCTGCTCGGGCACGAGCTGCTGCTGGAGGCCGCGCGCGGCGCCGGCATCGACGTGGCGCGCTCGCCGTGGTGGGCCAAGCTCGTGCACGCGGTCACCACGCACCACGGCCCCGTCGAGCGTTGCCGCACCCGCGAGGCCGTCGTGCTCGCCAGCGCCAACGCACTCGACGCACGCCTCGCCCAGCGCGACCGCTGAGGTGGACGAGGTCGGTCCCGAGCGCTTCCGCCGCCGAGTGCGCGCGATGCGGACTGCGGGACTCGCGCTGGCCGCGTGCGGCTCCGTGCCGTTGTCACTGTTCGTCGCACGCCACGGAGCCCATGATCGCCGAGCCGTGATGGTTGCGTACGTGGCGCTCGCGACGCTCGGGTGGGTCGGCATGCTCGGGTCCTCGGCTGCATGGACCTGGCGTGGCGAGCGTGATTCCGGGAAGCGACAACGGTTCCCGCCGGGATCCGCGGCGTGGCGAGCTGCTGCCGTCCTGCTCGTGCTGGGCGCAGCCGTGATCGCAGCGCAGGCCCTGACCGCCGCGGACGGGGAGGTCCCGGACGAGGTCCTGTCGTGGCTCTTCCAGTTCCTGGTGTTCGGTGGCGTGTTCCTGCCAGCGTTCGTCGTTTGCGCCGGCCTCCTGATCTATGTCGCGGCCCTCGGCGGCGCGGGGGTCGTCGGGTTCGGGCGCGTCGGGTTCGGGCCCAGCCCCGAGGGCCTACGATTGTCCGTGCTCGAGCGCATCACCTCCGTCGGGGCGATCGCCGCGCTGGTTGGGCTCCTGTGCGCCCTGGCCGCGATCCCCGCCCTGGGCAGCTACGACTCGCCGGCGCCAACGAAGTGGTGGGCAGGCGGACGGGGCGACATCTTGCCCCTGTGGGGGGTGGTGCGCGAATCGGTGACGGTGACGAACCCGACCCTGCTGCACTACGGTCAGGTGTGCTGGATCACCGCGACGATCCTCATCTCGCTCGGCTGGGCCGTGTGGTTCGGTGGTCGCGCGCTCTCGCGGCGGCGAGGGGGCCCACGGGCCGACCTCGTCCGGCTCGCGGCGGAGCGCAGCCCGTGGCCGTGGCGCGGGCCCACCCCGGACTGACCTCGGCGCGCGCTCGACCTCTGGGACTCCGCGCGGATGGGAAGGCTCCCCCAACGTGCCGGACCTCTCGTCGATCCTCTCGCTGCTCGCCGACTACGGCTACGTGATCGTCTTCGTGGGCGTGTTGATGGAGAGCGCGGGCATCCCCATCCCGGGCGAGACCGTGCTGATCGCCGCGGGCGTGCTCGTGCAGCGGCACGACCTGGACCTGCGCACGACGATCGCGCTCGGCATCGCCGGCGCCATCGCCGGCGACCAGATCGGATACCTGGTCGGGCGGCGCGGCGGGCGGCCCTTCGTGCTGCGTTGGGGGCGCTACGTGGCGATCACGCCGGAGCGGCTCGAGCGGGCGGACGAGTTCTTCGACCGGCACGGCGGACCGGCGGTGTTCGCGGCGCGATTCGTGCCCGGCCTGCGCGTGTTCGGGGCGCTCATGGCCGGCATCAGCCGGATGCGGTGGTCGACGTTCATCGTCTTCAACGCGTTGGGAGGGATCGTCTGGGCGACCGCCGCCGTCCTCGCGGGCGTGCTGGCCGGCAGCAGCTACCGGCTGGTGGAGCAGTGGGTCGGGCGCGTCGGGATGCTCGTCGCGGGCCTCGTCGTGCTGGGCCTCGTCGGCACGGTGCTCGCGCGCCGACACCACCGCCGCCGCGCGCGCTGAGGCGGCTGCCCGCGCCAGCGCCGAGGATGGTCAGGGGCGCCAGGGCCCGGGCGGGACCATGGCCGAGTCGGTGCCGGGGTCCGGCAGGCTGAAGGTCTCGCACGCCCACGCGAGGGCAGCGAGCGCCTCGCGCAGCTGGGTCTCGTGCAGGCGCGGCGCGACGTGGCGGTGCGCCCAGTCGTCGAGCGCGAACCGCACCGCGAGGCCGGTCATCCATGCGCACCACTCGTCGTGGCGCGGGTGCGCCCGCTCCACGACGAGCCCCGGCGGGCCACCGCACGCGCGCACGCCGCACTCCCCCCAGGCCAGGTTCACCATCGGGTCGCCCAGCGCCGCGCCCGTCCAGTCGACGAGCACCGCGCCTCGCTCCGGGCCCGCCCAGCACCAGTTCTGGCGCCACAGGTCACCGTGCACGAGCGTGGTCCCCGCGACGTCCGCTCGGGCCGCGGCTTCGGCCAACGGCGTGAGCGACGCATCGCACCACGCCTGGTCCACCAGACCTGACTCGACCAGCGGAGCCGGGTCCGCGGCGAGCTCCGCCCACGTGCGGGCGTGGAGGCGCCGCTCGGCTGGGATCGGGGTGATGCCGACGGGGGGCGTTGCCTGCGCGACGTCGTCGAGCGCCGCCCGCAGCGCACGCGCCTGGACGTCGTCGACCGGTGCGCCCCAGCTCGCCGCGCCCAGCGACTCGGTCACCAGCAGCGTCCACGCCTCGTCCCCCGCGTCGAGCCACCCGTCGAAGCGCGCCACCCACGGCCCGGGCGCCGCCTCCGTCACGGTCCGCTCCGCGAGCGCTCCCGGCTGGCCGCCGCGCGCAGCCTTCACGAAGTGTTCGCGGCCGTCGCCCGACGCCACGATCCAGCGGTGCGCCGGCGAGTAGGCGCCTTCGTCCAGCACGCGCACCACCCGGGCGTCCTCGACCCCGAGCCGCGTCAGGCGAGCCGCCACCCCGTGCCAGTCGAGGGGCTCGCGGTGCAGGCCCTCCGCCACCTCAGCCCACGCCCACGGAGCGCACGATCGGCGCGGCCACGAACACCCCGCACGCGAGGCCCAGCGCGGCGCCGGCCAGCACGTCGAACAGGTAGTGCATGCCGAGCATCACGCGGCTCGTGGCCAGGCCCACGGCGATCGCCCACCACAGGGGGACCAGGTTGGGCTCGATGACCGACATCGTCGATGCGCCGACCATGGCCATCGACGTGTGCGCGCTCGGCATGCTGTACGTCGTGGGGGC
>JAOPYS010000335.1 GCA_025964465.1 Thermoleophilia bacterium | reverse complement strand
GGAGCTCGGCGCCCACTACGCCGGCCTGCCCACGGAGTTCGTGGTCGTGGCGGACGCAGACCAGAGCCTCTACGACGCCTTCGGCACGCTGCGCCTGGAGCGGGCGCGCGACCTGCGGGTCCGCGCGCGCAACCTCCTCACCACGGGCCTTCGCCACGTGCTGCGCGGCGGGCGGCTGAAGCGCCCCGGGCAGGACCTCCTGCAGCTCGGCGGTGACGCCGTCGTCGACGCTGACGGCCAGGTCGCGTGGCTGCACCGTGCGGCGCGCCCGGACGACCGCGTCCCCGTGGACGAGCTGGCGACGCACATGCACCGCGCTGCCTGAGCACCTGGCGGCACGGCGAGGCGCCGCCGCCGGTGGCTACTCCTACGCGCCGCGGCGTGACTCGACGATACGCACGAACGAGCGTCCCTCGAACTCGGCGCGGGTGACGCCCGTGGCGGTCGCCTCCTCCTCGGTGATCGCCCCCGAGTTGAGCGCGCGCAGGAACGAGTTGAGCAGCCCCTGGCCCGTCGCGGCATCGTCGAACACGTCCCCGACGAGCGTGGCCTGGCCGGCCTTGTCGACGAAGGAGCGCAGCCGCTCGGTCGCCGCGTCGAGGCCCTCCAGGAAGAACCCGAACACGGTGGCGTAGCGCACCGGCAGCTGCGCCGGGTGCAGGTCCCAGCCCTGGTACCACGCGCGCTCGAGCGACCCCCGCACGTGCGCGTGCTGCGTGCGCCACGCGTTCCAGACCACGGCGCGGTTCTCGGCCTCCAGCTCAGGAGCGAGGTCGGTGCCGCGGTGCGGGCCGACCGGCATGATGTTGGTCGCGCCGTCCGAGAGCCAGTAGCCGCGCTGGGCCATCGCCACCTGCATCGTGTGCAGCGCGAACACGCACGCGGGGTGGTCCATGGCCTGCAGCTGCGCGGTCACGCCCGCGAGCGCGGTGTAGTCGTAGGTGCCGAAGTGCACGCCGCGGCAGCGGGCGCCGGCGGCGGCGACGAGCGACGGCAGCGCGACGCGACCGTCGACGTCGATGATCGCCTGCGGCGTCTCGACCATCAGCTCGAGCGGGATCGAGCCGGCCGCGAGGCCGAGCCTGGACTCGAGCGCGCCGAGCGCGGCGTCGGCGGCCGCGGCCTGCTCCGGGATGGTCACCTTGGGGAGCGTGATGGTGAAGCCGTCCGGCAGGGCGCCGTCCGTCGCCGCGACGAGCGCGGTGACGAACAGGTCGAGCGTCCGCAGCCCGCGTCGGTGCAGCTCCGCGGTGAACGGCTTGACCCGGATGCCGATGAACGGCGGGAGGGTGCCGTCGCGCATGCCCGTCGCCACCTCGCCGGCGGTGCGAACCGCCTCGGCGTCCTCCTCCGCGTCGGGCCGGTTGCCGTAGCCGTCCTCGAAGTCGATGCGGAAGTCCTCGACGGGCTCGCGGTGGAGCTTCTCCACCACGCGCTCGTGCACGCGGGGCGCGAGCTCGCGGGCGCGGCCCGTCCATTGGAGCGCGTCCGCCAGCGCCTCGCCGTCGGGTGCGTAGCGCTCGAGGGCCGCGACGGCCAGCTCGCCCATCCGCACCGTCGACCCCGACCGGAACAGCTGCGCGCCGCCGTACACCGTGTGGATCGGCTGGCGTGCGATCGAATCGCCGGGGAAGGCCGCGCTGAAGCGATCGTTGCCGGCGGCGAGGCGGGCGAGGATGCCGTCGAGTTCGGTGCTGCCGAGGGTCGCTGCGGGAGTCGTGGTCATGGTGGCGAGCCTAGATCACGGAGGGTGCGGCGCGGCGGTGCTACGGTGACCGGATCGACCCCCTGGAGCGGCCCGACGTGAGCGTGTTCACCTTCCCCAACCCGGTCAACGACAAGGTCGCGCGGACCGTCGCGGCGTGCGTGCTCGTCACGGCCGTGGTGGCGGTGGCCACCCACCAGCCCTGGTTGTCGCTGCCGCTGGCCGTCGGCTTCGCCCTGCGAGCAGCGTTCGGCCCACGCGTCAGCCCGTTCGCCGTGCTGGCGTCGCGCGTGGTCGCACCCCGGCTCGGCGCCCCGCACCTCGTGCCCGGTCCGCCCAAGCGGTTCGCGCAGGCGATCGGCCTGGTCGTCACGGGCACGGCGAGCGTGCTCTGGCTGGCGGGCGCCCCGACGGCCGCGACGATCGTCCTTGCGGTGATCATCCCGGCGGCGGGGCTCGAATCGCTCGCGGGGTTCTGCCTCGGCTGCTGGATGTTCGGCCTGCTCATGCGGGGCGGGCTCATCCCACGCAGCGTGTGCCTGAGCTGCGCCAACGTCGCGTACGAAGGCTGATCGCCCCCACCCGCGGGGCAGCGCCAGCCGCGTGACCTCCTCCGGCCGACCACGACCCACGGACCGTGCGGCAGCCGAACGGACGTGGTGGAGTCGGCGCATGATCACCGCCCCCGTCGCCTCGTCCCCGCGCCCTGCCAACGTCGTCGCCCGCCTCGTTCGCGACGACATGCCCGGCATGGGCGTGGAGTGGGTCACCAAGGGCGCCCGCGTGCAGCCCGACACGACCTACGCCACTGCTGCCGACGCCGTGACCGCCGCTGCCGCACTGTCAGGCGACGACGACCCCGCCGTCGCCGTCTTCCGCGAGGGTGGCGCCTTCACCCTCTACGGCCTCGGGCTGCAGAACCCGTCGTTCGGCGGCGCGCAGCCCTACGACCCCGCGCTCGAGAACGACTACGTCGCGCGCACGGTGCACGGGCGCAACCTCGTCGCCATCGTCGACGGCGCCGAGCAGGCCGACCTCATGAGCGCCGCGAGCTTCCGCAGCTACGAGCGCTACGCCGGCGGCGAGTAGCCCCGCACGCGGGCTCCACCAGCGCGCTCAGCGTGCCATCCACGCCTCGGTGAGCGCACTCACCGAGCCACGCCTCCACGAGCGCGCCCAGCGTCCCATCCACACCGCGGTGAGCGCAGTCACCGGGCGACGCGTCCGTGAGGGCGCCCAGCGTGCCATCCGCGCCCCGTTCAGCGCACTCGCGGCACGGGAGCGGCCGGACGGGTGCCGAACGCCGCCGGCGGCGAGTAGCCCCGCAACGAAGGACCCGTCTCCCCCGATGAACCGGTGAAGCAGCCGACCGGGGGGACGGCACGCATGGGGAGCACCATCACGCGCCACGGCGCGCTCGCGGGACCATCCGCGCCGTCGACGCAGCCTGCGTCGCCGGCCGACGGGCGCGCGCCCACGAACGCGGGCGCAGCCGACACGACGCCGGCCGCCGACGACTGGCTCGCCCAGTCGATCCCGAGCCGCAGCGAGGGCCTCGCGATCGGCGGGTTCCTCGCGGCCGCCGCCGGCGTGGTGATCTGGAAGCGTCCGATCTCCAGCAAGGTGATCGGCGCCGTCGAGGGAGCGAAGCTGCTCTCCAACCCGAGCCTGCCCGCCCGCACCGCCGCGCGGTGGGGCGTGCCCACGCACGGCACGCTCTTCGGCACGGCCCCGGGCCCGCGCGTCTCGATCGAGCACGCCGACCAAGGTGCGCTCCCCGACTGCTGGAACGTCGCCGGCATCGCCGCCATCGCACACCGCCGCCCGGAGGTGTTCGAGCGGATGGTCCGCGAGGTCGGCGACCACATCGTGGTCGACCTCCCCGGCCGCTCGGTCGCGGTGACGAAAGAGCTGCCGCTCACCCCGTCGGGCAAGCCGGCATTCGCCGCATCGGGCGACGACGGCGTGCTCTGGCCCGCCTACGTCGAGAAGGCCCAGGCGGCCGTCTCGCGCGGCGGCTACCGCGCGCTCGGCGGTGGGCAGACGCGGTTCAGCTTCCGCGACCTGCTCGGCACCGACCCCGTGCGCGTCCCGTCCCGCGGCAGCATCCACGACGACGTGGTGCACCACCTGCGCGCCGGCACGCCCGTCACCCTGTCCGCCAAGAAGCTCACCTCCGCCGCGATGCGCGCGGCGAACGTCCACGGCGACCACTACTACGTGGCGGTCGAGGAGATCGGGCGTGACGGCAGCTCGCGCGTGCGCCTGTTCAACCCGTGGGGCGAGAAGCACCCCACGCGAGCGCTCGACGCGCGCGAGCTCGCGGCGATGTTCTCGGGCCTCGACACGCCCAACGAGTACGTCCGCTACGGCGCGGCGAAGTACACCTGAGCGCCGGCGTCAGCTGCCGCGGTAGGTGGAGTAGCCG
>JAOPYS010000326.1 GCA_025964465.1 Thermoleophilia bacterium | reverse complement strand
CGATGAAACAGGGGGTCGCACGCGACGGTGTCGCCGTCCGCTACGCGGACGGGGTCGACCACGTCTGGGACGAGTGGGAGCCGACGCTGCGTCGGTGCGAGCGCCTGCTCAGCGGCCACACGTGGCGTGCCGGCTTCGAGTCGGAGGAATTGGCCTCCCAGCTGCGCCGCGCCCAGTACCGCGCGCACACCTCCGCCGAGTTCGCCGCCGGGCTGGTCCCACCCCCCTCCGCGACCGATGCGCACGGCCTGCTGCTCGGCTCGCTGGCCTCGTGTCGTGACACCCTCGGGGTGCTCGCGGTACGCGCCGACCTCGACGAGCTCGACGACGACACCGCCGAGATCGGCCTGCACGCCGTGGACATCACGCGCGATGCCTTCCGCGGCGCACGTTCGACCACCGCGCTCGTGCACGCCTGGGTCGCCGAGGACCAGGTCGACCCCGGGTGGCTGCACGAGCCGGCCCGCCGAACCTGGGCCTGGCCCGTGCTCCTGTGGCTGCTGGTCGCCACCTGCGCCGTGCTGTTCGTGGTGCTCGTGGTCGAGGTCGCGGTCATCTCGCACTAGCGAGGACCGGATGCTCCTGCGGTCCAAGCACTGGTTAGATTTGCTGACGAATCAGTAGGGTTGCGCGGAGAACGCGCTACGTCCCGCGCCCGGATGCCGCAGCATGGGTGCACATGCCCGGGCCCGACCGATCCCCGTGCCGCGTCGTCGTCGTCGACGACGACCCCGGCATCTGTGCGCTGTTCGAGGTGGCGTGCTCCTTCGACGACCGCTTCCAGCTCGTTGGCACGGCCCGCAGCGCCGGTGACGCCCGCACCCTGATGGGCCCCGACGCCCGCGTCGACGCCGCGCTGCTGGACGTGACGCTGCCCGACTGTGACGGGATCGACCTGCTCGGGGAACTGCGCGAGGTGCTGCCGACGACGCGCTTCGCGCTCTTCACCGGCTGGAGCGACGACCCCGCCGTCACGGAGCGCGCGATGGGCGCGGGCGCCGTCGCCATCTTCCGCAAGGACCTGCCGATGCCCCAGCTGCTCGACGGCCTGGCCGAGCTGTGCAGCAGCGACGCCGCCCCCTGACGCCTCGCCTCCGGGCTCAGTGCGCGGCGAGGTGGCCGTTCACCGCGGCCGGCTCCTCGATGCCGAGGGCAGCCGAGCGCTCGGCCTCCATCAGGTGGCAGAACGCCTCGACCACCGCGGGGTCGAACTGCGAGCCTGCATGGGCGCGCAGCTCCGCGAGTGCCACGTCCTCCGGCAGTGCCTTGCGGTAGGGCCGGTCGCTCGTCATGGCATGCCACGAGTCGCACACGAAGATGATCCGCGCCCCGAGCGGGATGTCCTCGCCCTTGAGCTGGTGCGGATAGCCGGCGCCGTCCCACCGCTCGTGCTCGTGCAGCACCAGCGGGCGGACGTTCTGGAGGAACTCCACGTCCGCGATGATGCGCTCGCCGATGATCGTGTGCTCCTTCATGAGCTCGAACTCGTCGTCGGTGAGCGGGCCCTGCTTGGAGAGGATCTCGGTGGGCACGCCGATCTTGCCGATGTCGTGCAGCAGCGCGCCGAGCTTGAGGTCGCGGATCTCGTCCTCGCGCATCCCGAGGCGTCGGCCGACGTCGGCTGACATGTCGGTGATGGAGCGGGCGTGGTCGAGCGTGTAGGCGTCCTTCGCCTCGAGCGCGGAGCTGAGCGCCTCGACCGTCTCGAAGTAGGAGCGCTCGAGCGACGTGAACAGCGAGGCCTGCTCGATGGTGCCGCCGAGCTGGTCGGCGATCGTCTCGAGCATGTGCAGGTCGTCCTCACCGAGCAGGTCCGGGTCGCCCTCGTACACCGCGATCGCCCCGACCACGTTGCGGTCGCGACCGGCGATCGGCACGACGATCCGGCCGCGGCAGCCGGCGGGCTCGTCCCGGTCGTGCGGCACGGGCGCGATGTCGCCGGGCACGTCGTGGCGCAGCTCCTCGTCCTCCAGGTCGCCGGCGACGCTCACGTAGGGGCGCCCGGTGCGGCAGCACTCCTGGAGCGCGTCGGTGCAGCCCGAACCGCTGTGGCCGCCGACCGCGACGGCGCCGCTCGAGGCGACGATGCGCAGTGCGTCGCTGCCCGAGCCCGGGGTCGCGACGTCCTCGCGCAGGGCGATGGTGACGCGCCCGAACCCGAAGCCCTCGTGCAGCTCACGCGCGGCGATCCGCGCGACGGCCTCGGGGTCGCGCTGGCCCGTGAGGCTGCGGGCGAGCTTGGGCGTGCAGGCGAGGTGGCGGCTGCGCTTGCGGATGGAGCGCAGCATTCGCGTACGCTCGATGGCGAGCGACGCCTGTCGGCCGACGGCCGCGAGCAGGGCCTGCGCCGTCTCGTCGACGCCCGGGGTCGGCTGGTCGAGGACGACGAGGCCGACCAGGCCGTTGGCGTCGCGCAGCCCCTGGACGACGACCTCGCCGCCGAACCCGAGGCGCATGAGCACGATGCGGCTGGGCTCGTCCAGGTCGTGCACGCCGGCCGTGAAGCTCGTGGTGCCGGCGTGGTGGGCGAGCTCGGCGAGGTAGGAGCGCAGGCGGATCGAGCCGGACCCGGACGCGACGACCCGCTCGATGCCGCTCGCGCCCACGAGCCGCAGGCGACCCGAGTCGAGGGCGAAGATGGCGCCACGCTCGGCGCGGGCGGCCTCCACGGCCTGCTGGACGTGGTCGGCGAGGCGGTCGCGCTGGCGGCTCTCGCTGGCGGCGTGCACGCTGCGCAGCAGCAGCTCGTTGTCGCGTGCGTGCTGCTGCTCGCGGTCCACGACCGCGGCCTTGCCCACGGCGACCGCACCGAGCGCCGCGATCGACGCGACGAGCACGTCCTCGGCGGCGCCCTCGAGGTGGCGCGCGGTCGGGTAGCGGCGCAGCACGATGCCGTGGAACTCGTCACCGGACCACATCGGCGCGGCGACGAGCGCCGAGGAGCCGCCGCGCGAGGCCACGTCGTGCGGCAGCGGGCCGCCCGCGGCGGCGGCGTCGGGCATGCGCACGGTGCGCCGGGTGGCGAACGCATCGAGCAGGGCACGCGTGTCACGCAGGGTGAGCGAGTGGTGGCTGCCCCACGCGGGCGACCACAGCGAGCGGGCCTGTGCGTCCCACATGAAGACCTCGAGGCCGGCACCCTGGGCGCTGGCACAGAGCGCCTCGACCGTGCCGCGCATGCCGGCTGCCTCCGCACCGATCTGCTCGACGGCGAGCATCATCTGGCGCGTGACCTGTGACTCGCGGCGAGCGGCGAGCACGGCGCTGCGCATCGTGCGGCCCACGGCGCGGTGCAGCAGCAGGAAGGACGCCGCCGCGAGGCCGATGGCGAGGAACGCGCCGACGATGCCCAGGTCGTACATGTGGTCGACGAGCGACACGAGCACGAGGTTCGCCGAGACGAGTGCACCCGCGGTGAGGATCCGCCCCGCGTGCCGTTCGATCCACGCCAGCTGCGCGTCCGATGACGTCGTCTTCGGTTCGGACTCGGTCACGCAGTCGAGCTCCAGGGCGGCTTGGGCGGCTGCGCAGCGACTGGTTCCCGACAGCCGGAGTGCGCTCGACAATGGTTCCCCCGCAGGGGGGAAGGAAAACACCGACTGGCGTCGTACGGGCGTGCGTCAGCGGCGGTTCGAGCGTCGTCCGACCTGCCACCGCGGGCGGCTCAGGCCTCGACTGCCTCGGCCGCGGCGGCCACCAGGCGCTCGCGGCCGGCGCGGAGACGTTCGAGCGAGCGGTCACGCCCGAGCTCATGGATCGACTCCCACAGCCCCGGGGCGATCGTGCGACCGGTGACGGCGAAGCGGATCGGGGCGAACACCTTGCCGGGCTTGAGCTCGAGGTCGTCCGCGGCACCGCGCAGCGCCGCCTCCAGCGCCTCGAGCGTGAACGACGGCAGCGCCTCGAGCACGGGGATGATGTGGTCGAGCACCCGCACGCCATCGTCGCCGGTCTTGGCGAAGCGCTTCGACGCCTCCTCCGACATCGTGAACGGCTCGAGCAGGAAGCCGAGGTACTCGGGCACCTCGCCCCACGTCGCGCACTTCTCCTGCACGAGGCGTGCGGCGACGGAGGGCTCGACCACGCGCGCGGCCTCGTGGTGCGGATCGTCGGCGGGCAGCCACTCGTCGCGCCAGGCTGCGTAGCCATCGGCCCACGTGACCGGTTCCATCGCACGCAGGTGGTCGCCGTTGATCGAGGCGAGGATGCCGTAGTCCATCTGCGCGGAGGACTTCTTCACGCGCGTGAGGTCGAAGTGCTCGACGAGCTCGGCCGTCGACATGGTCGTCGTCTCGCCGTCCTTGGACCAGCCCACCAGCGCGAGCCCGTTGCGCACGGCCTCTGGCGCGTAGCCCGCGAGCGCGAGCTGCTCGACGGTGCTCGTGTGGTGGCGGCGCTTGGAGAGCTTGGCGCCATCGGGGCCGAGCACCATCGGCAGGTGCGCGAACGCCGGCACGTCGTGGCCGAGCGCGCGGTACAGCAGCACCTGGCGCGGCGTGTTGGAGAGGTGGTCGTTGCCGCGGATCACGTGCGTGATGCGCATCTCCGCGTCGTCGACCACGTTGGCGAAGTTGTAGAGCGGCGAGCCGTCGGCGCGGGCCACCACGAAGTCGCCGAGCAGCGCGTTCTCGAACTCGCTGTCGCCCACGACGACGTCGTGCACGACGGTGACCTCACCCTCGGGCACGCGCAGGCGCACGACGTGGGCCTCCCCCGCCTCGGCGCGCGCGACGGCGTCCGCCACGGGCAGGTCGCGGCAGCGGCCCGAGTACACGAACGGACGCTTCTCCGCCTGCGCGGCGGCGCGCTCCGCGTCGAGCTCCTCCTTCGTGCAGAAGCAGCGGTAGACGTCCTGGCTGGCGAAGAGCTGATCGAGCGCGGCCGTGTAGCGGTCCCCGCGTTGCGACTGGAAGTACGGCGCGTGCGGGCCCTCGACCCCGGGGCCCTCGTCCCAGTCGAGGCCCAGCCACCGGAACACGCGCAGCGCCTGCTCCACGTTCTCCGGCGTGGAGCGCGCGGCGTCCGTGTCCTCGATGCGGAGCACGTACGTGCCCTCCGCACCGGCGTGGCGTGCGAACAGCCAGTTGTAGAGGGCCGAGCGGGCGCTGCCGAGGTGCAGGGTGCCGGTGGGGCTCGGTGCGAAGCGGACGCGGACGGGAGCGGTCATGTGGGCGTGGTTCCTGTCGGTGGTTGCCCGCAGGATACCCGAGGGCGCTTCGACGCCCTCGCGCGCGCGACTGCACGCGACTCCCGACGTGCCGGGCGGTCAGGGAGAGGTCGATCGCACGTCGGTACGTGGTCGGGACGGGATCGCGCGGTACCTTAGTGCACCGGCGCTTGACCCTGACGTCGCGTGAGGGCGCAGAGTGTGTGTGCGATGCACGAAGCGCCCCCCATCGAGTTCACCGTGGCCCGCCTGGCCGAGCTGGCCGGGGTGTCGGTGCGTACCCTCCACCACTACGACCAGGTCGGGTTGCTGGTGCCGAACCGGCGCAGCGACGCCGGCTACCGGATGTACGGCGTGCGCGAGCTCGCCCGCCTGCGCGAGGTGCTCGTGTGGCGCCGGCTCGGCCTGCCGCTGGCGGAGGTGGCGCAGCTGCTCGACGACCCGGCCGCGGACCGCGCCGCGGTGCTGCGCGCGCAGCGCGAGCTGGTGCGGACCCGAGCTGCGAGGCTGTCGGCGCTCGCCGCGGCGCTCGACGACGCGATCTCGTCGAACGAGGCAGGGACGATGACGACCGACCACCGGATCATCGAGGCGCTCGACGGCTTCGACCCCGCCGAGCACGAGGCCGAGGCGGCCGAGCTGTGGGGCGACACCGACGCCTGGCGGCAGTCCGAGAGCCGGACCGCCAACTACACGCCGGAGGACTGGGCGCGCACCAAGACGGAGGCCGCGACCATCCACACCCGCCTCCTCGCGCTGTTCGACGCCGGCGCCGACCCGGCCGGTGCCGACGCGCTGGAGCAGGCCGAGGCGTGGCGTGAGCACGTCACCCGCAGCTACTACGACGTGGCGCCGTCGATCCAGCGGCACCTGGGCCAGATGTACGTGGTCGACCCGCGGTTCCGCGCCACCTATGACGGCGTGGATGGCGAGCGGCCGGGCATGGCCGAGTGGGTGCGCGACGCCTGGGCCGCCAACGCGGACCGCCACGCGAAGTAGCGCAGGCGACGCGCGACGCCCTTCGGCGTCGTGCGCGGTTCAGGCCTCGACCGCCGCAACCGATCCGGCCGAGCCGACGCGGCGGCCACTGTCGGCGTCGAACCACACGATGCGGGACGAGTCGACCACGAGGCCGGCCGATTCACGACGGCGCACGCCGGCGTCGGCCGCGAGCCGCGCCACCACCTGGTTGCTGCCGACGTCCGCGCTCTCCGCGCGCCCCGTCTCCTTCGAGAGCACTGCCAGGTGGTCGGAGTGCACCTCGTCGCCACCCACGGTGAAGTAGGCGACCGTCTCCGACCCCATCGCCTCCACCAGGTCCACGTCCGCCCGGAACCCCGCCCAGCCCTCCGTCCCCGGCGTGCCCTGGACCTCGAAGTGCTCGGGGCGCACGCCGGCGATGATGCGACCCAGGCCCTCGAGGTCGCGTCGCACGTCCTCCGACAACTCGACGTCCACCATCGGCAGGTGTGCGCCGTCCTCGGTCAGCGTCGCTGGCAGGAAGTTCATCGAGGGTGAGCCGATGAAGCCCGCCACGAACAGGTTGGCAGGCTCGTGGTACAGCTCCATCGGCGTGCCGACCTGCTGCAGCTCGCCCGCGAGCATCACCGCCACGCGGTCGCCGAGCGTCATCGCCTCGGTCTGGTCGTGCGTGACGTACACCGTCGTGGTGCCGAGGCGCGCCTGCAGGCGCGCGAGCTCGCTGCGGGTCTGCACGCGCAGCTTGGCGTCGAGGTTGGAGAGCGGCTCGTCCATGAGGAAGGCCGCGGGCTTGCGCACGATGGCGCGACCCATCGCCACGCGCTGGCGCTGCCCGCCCGAGAGGTTTGCGGGCTTGCGCTCCAGGTGGTCGCCCAGCCCGAGGATGCGCGCGGCGTCCTCCACGCGCTCGGCGATCTCCGCCTTGGGCACCTTGGCGAGCTTGAGCGAGAAGCCCATGTTGTCGCGCACGGTCATGTGGGGGTAGAGCGCGTAGCTCTGGAACACCATCGCGATGTCGCGCTCCCCCGGGTCGAGGTCGTTGACGACGCGGT
>JAOPYS010000277.1 GCA_025964465.1 Thermoleophilia bacterium | reverse complement strand
CGGACGGCACGCTCCGGCTCGATTCGCCGATGGGCGAGGTACACGTCGAGTTCGTCCCCCGCAACGACTACGGCGTGCTCGACCACATCGTCACGCTCCCCGACGGCACCGCCGTCCACAACCCCCTCCGCGTCATCCCGAACGGCGAGTCCGCCTGCGAGGTCGACTTCACCGTCCGCCGCCGCGACGACATGGACGATGCCGCCTTCGAGGCCGACATCAGCGCAGTCGCCGCGGATCTCGCCCGCCTGCGCGAACGGGTTCTGGCCCGCTCCCAGGCATCGCCGGTAGATGCCCCGACAACGACGAATCCCCCGCCGAGGCGAGGGATTCGTGAGGTGGGCCATGATGGGATCGAACCATCGACCTTGTGATTAAGAGAAGCCGCAAGCGCGTTCGCGCTGGTTGGGTGTCACTCGCATAATACCTGCTCCCGGCGCGAATATCACGCGACTGACATCGGGTG
Organism: Thermoleophilia bacterium; assembly: GCA_025964465.1. GTDB lineage: Bacteria > Actinomycetota > Thermoleophilia > Gaiellales > SKUG01 > JAGQUL01. The sequence goes on along the minus strand of JAOPYS010000277.1, from coordinate 4,262 downwards.
CGTTCGGGCCGTCTCGAGGGGCTCGTGTTGCCCCCTTGTTGCCCCCTGCACACTCACGCGTGAGTGGAGAGACGAGCCGCAGTCCGGGGATGGCGGTGACAATGCACGGATCGAGCCGGCCGAACGGACGCTGCTGATTGAAATATGGGCAGAGACGCCTCATGGGACAGTTCACCTGCTGCATCTGCTACCGAGACACCGCCGACAACGTGGATTACATCGAGCTTGCCTTGCAGGTCCCAGACAAGTCCGCGCTCACTTGGGAACACGGTTGCGACAACCAGCGAGTTGGCGCACATGCGTCCTGCATCCGTCCCTATTTTGCTCCAGGCGTTTGGGCGCTGGACGTCGTCGACGTGGACAAGGTTGAGATTCGGATGCGCGACGGAGCCGGAGTTGGAGGCACGCTACTCGTGCGCGCGATGCCGGAGGGCGACGGGATCTGGCGCATTCTCGACGACGAAGGACACGAGGAATGGTGGGAGCATGCGGCAGGCGACCGCGTCCATTGTCAACTTGAAAACGGCAAGCTGGTGGTGGCAGGAAGCGCAGGCTAGCCGCGAACTGGGATGCCCGAGGGGCATCGCATACCGACTTCATAGCCCTCATTCCCGACGCTAGGGGTGGCGTCCCGGGTGACCCCTTGCCTGTCCTTTCCGCCGCGACACCCCCGACCCCGAAAGCACCTGCACATGGGCGCATTGGCCGTCCTCCTTGGACCTTGACCCCTCCCCCACAACGTAGTGAGCGGAAGGGGTCAAGGTCCAAGGAGGACTGTGGTGGTGATGTGCAGGTGGTGTGGCAGTGGCAGGCCGGGGGTCAACGGAGGTCCGGTTAGCGTGTGGGGAGAAGAGGGAGGGACGGGGTGAGGGCGATCGATGTGGTCAACATTCGGACTACATGGAGCCGGCGGCGCGGGATGGAGGAGCAGGCCGCGTGCGGAGGCAATGACGATCGTGTGCGGGTATCGGATGCGGCACAAATGGCGATAATGGAAACATGCCGATGCGCGAATACACAGTGGCGATCGAGCCCGGCGAGGTCAGCGGCTACGTAGCGAGTTGCGCGTCGGTGAATGCGATGTCGCAGGGTGCAACGGTGGACGAGGCGATGGCGCATATCACCGAAGCGATCGAGCTTATCCTCGAGGACATGGCTGCGTCCGGCGAGGCGATCCCCGTCGACCGAGGCGCTGAGACGCACACCATTCGAATCGCGGTCTGATGCTGCCGCGGCCTGCCGGACCCGCAGCATGAGGCTGGCCATACCAGCTCGATTCGATCGAGGCCATGAAGCGGCGGCGTGGTCCTTTTCGTGCCCTATGCCCCAGGTGGAGTGTGAGGAGCGACTCGCCTCTGCGGTTGCATCACCAAGTTTCCTCGGGCTCGGCAAGGACGCGGTGCGAGGCGCTATCGGTGGTGGTCACGTGAAGCTGTATTACATCCCGAGGGGCACCCAGAACAGCTTCACGCCAGTCTTCTACGGGCGCATCTCGCCTGCTGAATCTGGCTGCACGATCACCGGCCAGTTCCTTCTGCACGACTGGGTCCGTGCTTTCCTGTCGGTCTATCTCGGATTCGCATCCTGCTTCTTCGTCGGGGCGTCCGCGATCGTTGGCATCAGCGCTGTCAGAGGGAGCTTCGAGCTCCAGAATCTGCTGTTTGTGGGGATGCCGCTCGTCCTGATTGCTGGCGCCGGGCTCGTCACGTTGGTCGGCAGATTCGTACTTGGAAGATCCAACGAGCGCAGAGTGGTGGCTTTCATCCTGTCGGCTGTGGACGCTCAAACCGAGCGGGCGCCGGTCGAGACAGAATGGCGCGGTAAATCCAAGCTCATCTCGATGTATCTGCGGTTGTGATCGCCTGCCGCGACAAGGGTCATGTGCCAAAACGCTGACGCCTACGCTTTCCGGGCCGCCTCAGATCACGTCGGCTGTCGCTTCTTGGCAGCCGGGGGTCGCCGCCGCGAAGCCTCCAAGCAAGCGCGGAGCGGCGGCGCCCCGGACGAATCGGTCTAGGACGTGATGACCGGCAGGGGTGCTGGCAGGTCATCCGGCATCAGGTGCACGTAGGTCGAGAGCGTGAAGGCCGGCGAGTGGTGGCCGAGGATCATCTGAACCTGCTTGGCATTCCAGCCGCCGCGGAACAGGCGCGAGGCGCAGGTGTGGCGCAGGGTGTGAAGGTGTGCCCAAGGCACGCCGGCTGCGCGTGCGGCCGGCTTCATAACGCGCTTGAGCACGTTCGCGGGATCGAGAGGTGTCCCGTCGAGCGACGCAAACACCGGGTGGTCGTCCGAGGATGCCGCTCGGTGCTGGAAGAGCGCGTGCGCCATGTCGGCGCTCAGGGGAACTTGCCGGCGCCCCGCGAGGCTCTTGGGCGCATCGACTGTGCCCTGCGAGTACCGGCGACGCACGACCAGGCGTCCGGTCTCGAGGTCGACGTCGGACCACCGGAGCGCAACCGCCTCGCTGATGCGCAGGCCCGTCTCGGCGAGGAATCGGATCAGGAGTCGCTGCGGCTCGGGCACGGCCGCGAGCACGGCATGCAGCTGAGCGTCGGTCAGTGCCTTCTCGTGGTCGAGTTCGCGCCGCTGGCCGTACACGTTGCGAACGCCGGCTGCGGGGTTGTAGCGAATGAGCCCATCCTCGACGGCGGTGGCGAAGAGCGCGCGCAGCGGCGCGAGGTAGAGCCGAACCGTGTTGGCGGACACGCCGCGGTCGGCGATCGCGACGGCGTACTGCTTGATGTCGCGCGGCTCGATGTCGGTCATCTGCAGCTTGCCAAGCAGCGGGATCGCCTCGCGCTGGATCACGGTTCGATAGCGGCGCATCGTGATCTCGCGGATGCCCTTGGACGTGCGCCCGCCGAAGGTGCGCGTCCATTCGGCCGCGTACTGCTCGAACGTAATCCGCCGCGTCTCCTGTAGCTCGCCGCGAACGAGGTCGGCCGACAGCGTCGACTTGATCGTCCGCGCTTCCGCAAGCGTGCGCGCGCTGCGCTTGAACTGGCGACCTGAGCGATCGCGCAGCACGACGACGTAGCGCGCGCCGCGCCGGTAGATGCCTGGGGTGGCCGTGGGCTGGAGGGGTCGAGAAGACATGTAGTCCTCCTGTCTCGAGCGAACCACGCAGCAGCGCTCCCGCACAGGGGGTCTGGCGCCGCCTGTTGCCCCCCACGTTGCCCCCCCGAGTACATTGGAGGATCCGCAGGAAGAAGAAAACCCCGCGTGAGCGGGGCTTTCCCTAGGTGGGCCATGATGGGATCGAACCATCGACCTTGTGATTAAGAGTCACCTGCTCTGCCAGCTGAGCTAATGGCCCGTGTGGAACGGTGTGGCAGGCGCCCCCGAGGGAGCGCTCACAGCGGTACTGGAGATTGTACCAGCGGCGCGGCGCCGATGCGAGGGGTGAGTTCAGCGCGCTGGGACGGTCGGCATCACGCGCACGATGTGCTGGCCTGGCTGCAGCGCCGGGGCGGGCGCAGCCTTCGTCGCGCCCTTGGCAGCCGGCTTGGCGTGGGCAGCCGTAGCGGCAGCGGCTCGTGCCGCCGCGGCGTCGGCCGCAGCATCGGCGGCGTCCTGGGCCTGCATCGTAGCCTCGTCCTCACGCATCTGGCGTGCGAGCTCGGCGTCCTGGCGCGCGGCGTCCGCCTGCGTCTGCTTGGCGATCGCCTCGAGGTCGGCGGTGTCCTCCGGAGCGATGCGCGAGACGTGCGACGGTCCGGCGCCCGCGGCGACGGCGGTGCCGTTCGGCAGGCTCGGCCCGGTGCCCGCCTGCAGCGTGAGCCCGCCCACGACGAGCAGCGCGAAGCACGCAGCGGCGGCCGCGACCATCCGCGGATGACGCCGTGCGCTGCGCACGAGTTCGTCGGCCACCGCGTTGAGCTGCTCGCCGAGGCTCGCGGCCTCGGCCACCGCCATCGGGGTGCCGACCGGGGTCGAGGCGGCGCGCGGCGCGAGCGGCCGCACCTTCACCGATGCACGCGGCTGCGCCTGTTGCGTGCGTTGAGCATCACGGTCATCGGCGGCGAGCCGGCAGTCGTAGGCCGCGCGTCGCGAGCTGTCGCGCAGGGTCGTGTACGCCTCGTTGATGCGCGCGGCCCGTCGCTCGGCCTCCTCGCGCATGTCACCCGTGAATCGATCCGGGTGCCAGACCTGCACGTGCAGCTTCCACGCGGTGCGAACCTCGCCGGCATCCGCGTCGCGGGTGATGCCGAGCACGTCGTAGTGGGTCTGGGGGGTCGTTGCCATCACCCGTCTGTCGC
>JAOPYS010000276.1 GCA_025964465.1 Thermoleophilia bacterium | reverse complement strand
GCTCGCCGACAGCGCCGTGGTGCTGGACGTCGCGTCCCGGTCCAGGGTCCAGGTGGTGTCCAGGTCGAACACGTTCGCCGCCGTCGGGTTGGTCGGTGCGGTGGTGTCGACGAGGAACCCGTCCGAGCACCCCCACCCCGCGACGTTGCCGGCCACGTCGTGGGTCCGCACGCAGGAGTAGTACGTGGTCCCGTTCACCATGCCCGTCGCGATGGCGGTCGCCGTGCGCGTGGTGTTGCCGGTCTGGGTCGTCGTGCCGGCGATGTTGGTGCAGCCGGAGTTGACGGTGCTGAAGCACACGTCGTAGTTGGACACGCCCGTCCCCGTGCCGTCCGTGCCCGGGTTCCAGCTGACGCTGAGCGCGGTCGTGTTCGACGTCGCGTCGCGGTCGAGGGTCCAGGTCGTGTCGAGGTCGAAGACGTTCGCCGCGGTGGGGTTGGTCGGTGCCGCGGTGTCGACCACGAACCCGTCGGAGCACTGCCAGCCAGCGACGTTGCCCGCCACGTCCACGGTCCGCACGCAGGTGAAGTACATGCCGCCGTTGGTCATGCCCGTCGCGACCGCGACGGCGGTGCGTGTCGTGTTGCCCGACTGCGTGCTCGTGCCGGGGATGTTCGTGCAGCCGGTGCCCGAGGAGCTGAAGCACACGTCGTAGCTCGCGACGCCCGACCCGGCACCGTCAGAGCCGGCGTTCCAGCTCGCCGAGAGCGCGGTGGCGCTCGTCGTCGTGTCGCGATCGAGGGTCCACGTGGTGTCGAGGTCGAACTCGTTGGCCTGCGTCGGGTTGACGGGGACCGTCGTGTCCACCCGGAAGCCGTCCGAGCACTGCCAGGGCGCCACGTTGGACGCGGCGTCACGGGTCCGGACGCAGGCGTAGTACATCGTGCCGTTGGTCATCGCCGTGGCCGTGGCGGTGGTGGTGCGGGAGGTGTTGCCGGTCTGGGTCGTCGTGCCCGCGATGTTGGTGCAGCCGGTGCTGACCGTGCTGAAGCACACGTCGTAGTCGGCGACGCCCGACCCGGCGCCGTCGCTCCCCGCGTTCCAGCTGACGCTGAGCGACGTCGTGCTCGACGTCCAGTCGTCATCGAGCGTCCACGTCGTGTCGAGGTCGAAGATGTTCGCCTGCGTCGGGTTGGTCGGTGCGGCGGTGTCGATCTGGAACCCGTCGGAGCAGGCCCATGCCGCCGCCGGGTTGCCCGCGTTGTCGTAGGTGCGCACGCAGCTGTAGACGATCGTGCCGCTGGCGAGCGTCGGCGTCGCCACGGCGGCCGCCTGCCGCGTCGTGTTGCCGAACCCGACGGTGCCCGTGCCGGGGATCGCCGTGCATCCGGTCGACACCGTGCTGAAGCACCAGTCGTAGTCGCGGACCCCCGACCCGCCGTCGGCGCCGACGCCCCAGCTCGCGGTGAGGTTCGTGCCGTCGTTGGACCCGTCCCGATCCGCGGTGGCGGTCACGTCGACGTCGTAGATCGCCGCGGTCGCCGGGTTGGTGGGCGCGGTGACATCGGCGCCGGCGGCGATGGGGAAGTCGGCCTCCACCTGCAGGCCGTCCGTCCAGACCGCCGGCGACGGGTCGGCGGACCCCAGCTGGAGCACGAGCCCGCTCAATCGGCCGTGCGTCCAGGCAGCGCCGCCCGGTGCCGTGTTGAGCACGCCGGAGAAGTAGTTGACGGTGCCCGTGCTCCCCCCGGGGTTGCCCGTGAACACCGGCGCCGTGCTCGCCCCGGACCTCGCGTCCACGTCGACGGAGTTCGCAGTGGGGGAGTTCGTCGCCTCCCGGAAGGCACCGAGCACGCTGACGGCGCGCGGAGCGCCGTTGACCCGGTGCGGACCCAGTCGGTACTCGAGGAAGTCGGTCACGCCCGCCGTCTGGCGCACCAGGTCGGGCGAGCCGGTCGGCGCGATCGGCCAGTCGTCGAGCAGTGCCGCGCTCCCCGGGGACGAGAGCTGGTCTGCGGCCGCGACGATGCTGGTCCATACGCCGCCGTTGTTGGTGCTGGTGGCGTAGTCCCCCGTCGCCGCGACGGAGTGCGTGCCCGTCGCGACCGGTCGCATGCCGACGACCTGACCGTCACCGATGGGGTAGTCGGCGGCCGCGGAGCTGAGGACGAAGTCGTCGTAGTCGGCGATGTAGTCGTAGGTCGTCGCCGTCGTGCCCAGCTGCGCGTCGAGGAAGGTCGATGCTGCCGGGCTGGTTCCGCTCAGCGGAGGCTGGACCGCCCCGTCGACGCGCCAGGCGACCGTCCAGGTGGTCGTCGCGATGTTGACGTCCACGTCGACGTAGTGCCAGGTGTTGGCGGTGATCGTCGCTCCCGAGGCGGTGTCGACGCCGGTGCCGCCGGTGCCGACCGACTGCATCGTGAGCACCCCCGCAGCGTCCAGCGTGAGGCGGAACGGGCGGGTGTTGGCGTTGCCGGTCGCGGTGTGCGTGTCGAAGATGCTCTGCCCGCCCGACGTCGGCAGCTGCGCGATGCGGAAGCCCAACCTCCCGACCATCCGGCTGCCGCCGGCGGCGAACTTGGCGGACGCCCCGCTCGCCGACGTGGCGTCGGCGTGGAGCGCGTACGTCCCGTGCCGAACCGGTGCGGTCACGATGCCCACCCCACCGCCCGTGCTCGCCGCGATGCCGCCACCGTTGGGCGACAGGGTGCCGCTCTCGAACCCGGTGACCTCGTAGAAGGACGTCGCCCCGGCGGCGGCCGGCAGCAGTGCGAGCAGCAGCAGCCAGCAGGCCGCGGCAGCCAGGACCCTGCCTCGCGGACGCTCGCCGACGCGCGCCGCCGCGCGACCGTACGCACGGGGGCGGCCGCACACACGTGGGTGGAGGAGCGGGCTCACGCATCGTTCATCGGTCGCACGACCCCCCCGGATGAGGGGTACGGCGGACACCGCACGGGGAGTTCCGGCTCACCGACGCGCACGCGTCGGCGGAGCGACACCCGTCAGTCGGTATCGGGTCGACCCGGCGCCCGGGTCCTCGACGGATCGCGTGCGACCTGCGCGCCGCCCAGCCGGTGCAGCTGCTCGTGGATGCGGCGTGCGACCTTGCCCGGCAGGCCGGGCACCGCCTCGAGCTCCTCGAGCGACGCCGCCAGCACGCGCTCGGGTGACCCGAAGAACGTGAGCAGCGCCCGTCGGCGCGCGTCGCCGACGCCCTCGAGGGTGTCGAGCACGCTGCCTCGACCCGTGCGTGCGTCCTGCGAGCGCCGCACGCGGTGGTAGCCGAGCCCGAACCGGTGCGCCTCGTCGCGGATGCGCTGCACGAGGTGCAGGGCCGGCGACTGGCGCTCGAGCACCACGGGCTGCGCCCGCCCGGGCAGGAAGACCAGCTCCTCCTGCTTGGCGAGCGAGCACACCGGCACGCGCTCCACGCCCAGCTCGCGCAGCGCCGCCACGGCTGCGTTGAGCTGCCCCTTGCCGCCGTCGATGATGACGAGGTTGGGCAGGCTCGAGAAGCTCTCGTCGTGCTCGGAGCGCTCGGGCGGCACCTCACGCGCGTCGCTGGCCTCACCCTGCGCGATCGCGTCGGGCGCCAGCATGGCGGCCTCGCCGTCGCCGGGCACGGCCGCCGCGTCCGCGAGCTCGTCCGCCGCGTTGCGCGTGGCGCCGTCCTCGATCGCCGCGGCCAGGCGCGCGAACCGTCGCGTGATCACCTCGTGCATCATCGCGAAGTCGTCCTGCCCGCCGGTGTGGCGCATCGCGAACTTGCGGTAGTGGTCCTTGCGCGGGCGCCCGTCCTCCAGCACGGTCATCGCCGCGACGGGCGCCTCGTCCTGCAGGTTGGAGATGTCGTAGCACTCGATGCGCAGCGGCAGGCTCTCCAGGTCGAGCGCGTCGCGCAGCTCCTCGAGCGCCGCCGCGCGACGCTCCAGCTGCGTGCGCTCCTTGATCGAGTCGTAGGTGAGCGCGTGCGACGCGTTGCGGGCCGCCAGCTCCGCGAGGCGCGCCTTCTCGCCGCGCTGTGCCCCGCGCACCTCGACGTTGGAGTCGCGCAGCCGCCCGAGTTCCTGCTCGAGCATCGTCACGCTCTCGGCGTCGAGCACGCCCTCGGCGACCACCAGCTGCGACGGCACCGGCTTGCCGGGCGCGTAGTGCGCGAGTGCGAACTGGGCCAGCACCTGCCCGGCATCGAGCCCCGCGACCTGCTCGAGGAACATGGAGCGCCGGTCGTGCAGCCGCCCCTCGCGCACCTGCAGCAGCTGCACGTTGGCGAGTTCGTCGCCGATCGCCACGCCGAGCACGTCGAAGGAGCCCTCCCCGGGCCGCTCGGTCTGCTGCAGTCGGGCCACCTGCTCGAGGTCCGCGATGCGGTTGCGCAAGCGTGCGGCCTGCTCGAACTCGAGCTCGCGTGCGGCGACCTGCATCTGGTCGTGGAGACGCTGCTTGACGGGGCGGATGTTGCCGCCCAGCACCTGGGCGACGTCGTCGATGATCAGCCGGTAGTCGTCGGGCGTGACGTAGCCGACGCAGGGCGCCGAGCAGCGTTCGATGTGGTAGTCGAGGCACGGGATGCCGGACTGGCGCCCCGGCTGCGAGCCCTCGCACGGACGGTAGGGGAAGATCCGGTTGAGCAGGTCGAGCGTCGCGCGCACGCGCTTGGCCGAGGTGTAGGGGCCGAAGTACTTCGTTCCGGGACGGCGCTTGCGCTCGCGCGAGAAGAGCACGCGCGGATACTCGTCGCCCAGCGTCAGCGCGATGTACGGGTACGACTTGTCGTCGCGCAGCATCACGTTGAACGGCGGCTTGTGCCGCTTGATCAGGCGGTCCTCGAAGGCCAGCGCCTCCTGCTCGCTGGACACGGCGAAGATCTCGATGTTCGCGATCCGCA
>JAOPYS010000264.1 GCA_025964465.1 Thermoleophilia bacterium | reverse complement strand
TGGCGCTACGATGACGTCATGCACCTCGATCCCTACATCGAACGCGTCCAGGACGACCTGCGCGCCGCCGCCAGCCTCGGCAACCCCGAGCTCGCCCACGCCGTCGACCACCTCGCGCGGACGCTCGACGCGTCGCTGCGCCTGTCGCTGATCGACGCCGTCGGCGCCGCCGCCGACGAGCTGGGGGCCGAGCTGGCACCCGATGCCGTCACGGTCCAGCTCGAGGACGGGGCGCCGCGCCTGGTCGTGCACCGCGAGGAGCCGGGCGCGCCCGCACCGCTGCCCGCCACGTCCGTGCCGGAGCCGATGGATGACGACGACCAGGCCGAGCTCGCCCGCGTGAGCCTGCGCATCGGCGCTGCGCTCAAGCGACAGGTCGAGGCCGCCGCCGCCGCCGAACACGTCTCCGTCAACACGTGGATCACGCGCGCCCTGGCGACCGCCCTGCAGGCCGACCCCCACCCCGCATCCCGCATCACCCGCCGCGGCCAGCTGCGCGGATGGGCCCTCTGAACACGTCCACCACCCAGACCCCCGACCACGAAGGAGCCACCACCATGGCCGAGTACACGTTCGACACCGCCCAGCCCGTCGAGCTCGTCGTCCGCGTCGGATCGAGCGACGTGACCGTCGACGCCGGCGACAGCCGCACGACCGTCGTCTCGATCGTGCCGCGCGACGACGACCCGGCCACCCTGGCCGACGTCGAACGCGTGCGCGTCGGCTTCGACGGCACCCGCGTCGCCGTCTCCGACCCGCGCCAGCTCGGGGGCCGACGCCGGCGCGGTGGGGGCTACGACATCCGCATCGAGCTGCCGGCCACCTCCTCCGCCGACATCGCGGTCGGCAGCGGCACGGTGGAGACGCGCGGCGCACTCGGCGCCCTGCAGGTGAAGTCCGGCTCCGGCGACGTGCGCATCGACTCGTGCGGGCCGGCCCGGGTCCTCACCGGCTCGGGGGACGTCGAGATCGGCGCCGCCCTCGACGGCGCCGAGGTGAAGTCCGGCTCCGGCGACGCGGTCGTCCGGTCCGCGCACGCGGGCAGCTTCGAGTTCATGACCGGGTCCGGCGACGTGCGCTGCGGCATCCCGGAGGGCGTCGCGGCGCGCCTCGACGTCAAGTCCGGGATGGGCGACATCTTCAGCCGGCTGTCGGGCTCCGACGACCGGCCCGAGGCCGCGAGCTACATCACCGTGCAGGCCAAGACCGGCTCGGGCGACGTGGTGATCGAGCGCGCGCTTGCGCCCGCCTGATCAGACCGTCGCGCCCAGGCCGCTGCGGACGGCGGCGAGCTGCCCCGCCGAACCGAGCTTGCCGTTCTTGTGGGCGATGAACTCCGCGTAGGCGTTCATGAACGGCTTGCCGGGGCCGCGAAGGTCGAACTCGGCGGGGTTGTCGCGGAAGAACTCGCGGTGCACGGCGCACCACACGAGGCGGCCGTCGGTGTCGATGTTCACCTTGGTCACGCCGAGCTTGGCGGCCGGCAGGTACTGCTCCTCGTCCACGCCCGCGGTGCCGGGCATCTCGCCGCCGGCGCCGTTGATGCGGTCGACCCACTCCTTCGGCACGCTCGAGCTGCCGTGCATCACGAGCGGGAAGTTCGGGAGCAGCTTGCCGATCGCCTCGATGCGGTCGAAGTGCAGGCCCTGGCCGCCGGCGAACTTGTAGGCGCCGTGCGAGGTGCCGATCGCCACGGCGAGCGAGTCGCAGCCGGAGCGCTCGACGAACTCGACGGCCTGGTCCGGGTCGGTGAGGGAGGCGTGCGCCTCGTCGACCTGGATGTCCTCCTCCACCCCACCGAGCATGCCGAGCTCCGCCTCCACGACGATGCCCTTCTCGTGGGCGCGCTCGACGACGCGCTTGGTGATGGCGATGTTCTCGTCGAAGTCCTCGTGGCTGGCGTCGATCATCACGGAGGAGTAGAAGCCCGAGTCGATGCAGTCGTAGCAGGCCTCCTCGGTGCCGTGGTCCAGGTGCACGGCGAACACGGCTTCGGGGAAGACCTCCTCCGCACCGCGGATGACGGCCTCGAGCATGCGCTTGTCGGTGTAGCTGCGCGCACCACGCGAGATCTGGATGATGAAGGGAGCGGAGACGGCCTCGTCCTCGGGCGCCTCCGCGGAGTCGAGCTTGCCGAGGTTGCCGCGGAACAGGCCCATCGCCTGCTCGAGGTTGTTGATGTTGTAGGCACCGACCGCGTACTTGCCGTAGGCGTGCTCGAACAGGTCCTTGGTGGTGACGATCATCGGTCGATGCTCCGGGGGTTCGCGGTGGCGGGGAATCTGGCGCTGCGACGCGACACTACCGCACCGTCGCGCATTCAAGATCCGGGGTCGCGCGGCCGATAGGGACCGCGTTGCGCACCGCACCCGCGCGCACGACGCCCGTCCAGCCCGAACGCACCCGAGGCCCACACTGAGCCAGGTCCAGCCCGATCCAGGTTGGTACCCCGACCCCGCCGGTTCCGGCGGGGTGCGGTGGTGGGACGGGATGGGGTGGACCGAGCACGTGTCGGTGCCCGAGCCCGAGGTGCCGGAGGCGGTCGACAACGTCCACTACCTCCCCGTGGCGGCCGTGGCGACGGCGGCGACGCGCGTCGACGACGGGCTGCTGCACCCGAGGGCGCGCGAGGAGGTCTTCCGGGGCTCGCCACGTGGCCCGGTGCCGCCGGTGGCCGATCGGATCGTGCCCGACCGCGACGACCTCATCGGGCTGGTGGGCCTGCAGCTGCTGGGTGCCGCGACGTACACGTTGTTGAGCGCGTGGCTCGCCGTGCAGGGCCTGCTGCACCACGGCGGCTGGCGCGTGGGGCTGTTCCTGCCCATGGCAGTGCTGCTGCCGCTCGTGGTGAAGGCGGTGCTGCACACGCGTGCCCGGGTCGGCTTCTGGCACCACTGGTGTGCGAGCCGCGGCTTCGAGCCGGGGTCCGCGACGGAGGGCGGCGCCATGCTCCCCGCGGGGCTCGACCGGTCACCGCTCATGGGCCCGAGCGAGGAGCGCGTCGTGGAATTCGTGGGGCGACGCACGCTGCACGACCGGGAGGCGTTCGTGGGGTCGCTGCTGCGCCTCGCACCGCGGAGCGAGGGCACCGACGAGCGGGCGGTGCCGTCCGGCATGTGGCGCGCGTCGTTCGTCGTGATGCCGCTGCCCGAGGTGGTCGCGGCGCGGTGGCCGGGCGCGAGCATCCGCGCGGACCACCACGCGAACCGTCCCCTGCCGCTGCGGGCGATGGCTGGAGCACTCGTCCCCAACGCCGCGCCCGAGGGCCGGTCGCACCTGGCGGCCGCGGTCGAGCAGGATCCGCACGGGCTGCAGCGGCTGGTCGACCCGCGGCTGGAGCAGTACCTCGCGGAGCGTCCCATGGACATCGACATCGTGGGTGACCTGCTCGTGGTGGTGCGGGACGGCGCGCCCGGGGAGGACGAGGCGATGGACGAGCTGTGTCGCGACGCGCTCGTGCTGCACGAGCTGCTCGTTGCCGAGCACGAGGTGTCGCAGCCGGTTGCCGCCGCCCCGGCCAACGCGCCGCGCGTCGCACTGCCGCCCGAGCAGGATGACGAGCCGGTGATCGACCTCACGCGTGAGGGCTGGACCCAGGCCGAGGCCGCGTAGGCAACTGCGAAGGAGCGCTCAGGCGGTCGTGGCTGCGGCCGCCGTCGCCTCGCGCGCGCGAGCGCGCTCGCCGGCGCGCACGTGGAAGATCTCGGTGAGCGGGCGGCTCAGCAGCGAGGTGCCGGCGAGCAGCACGCACCCGACGCCGACCCAGACGAGCACGGCGTCCGCGCTGACGAAGGTCGCGAGCAGCGCGGCGGCGGCCACGCCGGCGAGCATGCCGACGAGCTGCGCGAACATGTCGAGGGAGGCGATGCGCGCGAGCATCCCGGCGTCGACCCTGGACTGCTTGGCCGATTCCCACCCCGCGGTGAACAGGCCCATGGCCCCGCCGATCGCGGCGAAGCCCGGCAGGGTGAGCACGGGTTCCACGCCGGCCGAGAGCGCGAGCGGTCCGAGCCCGCCGACGACGAGCAGCACGCGCACGATGCGCATCATCGCCCCGGGCGGGCGCACGAACGCCGTCACGCCGCCCACGATGATGCCGACGGCGGTCGCGGCCGAGATCCACGACCACAGCTCGGCCGCCGAGACCCCGGCGGCGCCCGCCGCGTCGCGCGCAGCCTCCGGCCCGATCACCTGGATCGGCCCGTAGGAGACGACCACGAACCCGGTGATGAGCAGCAGCCCGTGGCGCAGCCAGCGATTCTCCCGCACGACGGCGACGGCCTCGCGTAGGTCGCGCCGCACGTCGCGTTCGGTCTGCGGACGCGCCGGCGTGCGCTCGTCGTCGCGCCGCGTGGTGATGCCGAGGATGCACAGCGCACAGAGCAGGAAGGTCGCGGCATCGATCACCATCACCGGCACGGGGCCGGAGCGCGCCACGACGATGCCGGCGATCGCGCCGCCGAGGACGAGGCCCAGCCCGCGCAGCGCCTGGATCGTTCCGTTGACCTGCTCGAGCTGCTCGGAGGGGACGACCTCGGCCACGAGCGACATCGACGCCGGTTGGTAGAGCGCGGTCGCCGCCCCGAACAGGATGGAGGTCGGGAGCAGGTACCACCACTGCGCGTGGTCCATCGACACGATGTATGCGGCCACGAGCTGCAGGGTGCCGCGGGCGAGGTCCGCGCAGCCGACGACGAGGCGCCGCGAGGCGCGGTCGACGAACACCCCCGCCGGGAGGATGCACGCGAAGATCGTGCCGACGCCGGCGAGCAGGATCACGCCCAGCGCGCCCGATCCGCCACCGCAGGCGAGCACGGCGAACCCGATCGCGACCACGAACATGCCGTCCCCGAACAGGGACGCGCCGGAGCCGGCGATGAGCAGCGTGGTCGACCTGCGGTTCACACCTGCCTATCGAGCCCGCGCCCGCTCGCGGTGCGGGCTGCCCGGATCAGGCGGGCTTCATGCGGATGAGCAGCTTGCGGTACGCCGGCATGAGCACCTTGTCGGCGTACTCGCGCTCGACCACCTCGACCTCGCGCGGCAGGTCGAGGATCGCCTCGAGCATCATCGTGATCTCGCGGCGGGCGAGGTTGAACCCGAGGCAGAAGTGCGGGCCGGCACCGAAGTGGATCTGGCGCAGCTCGCGCGGGATCTCCCGACCGATGTCGAACTCGCCGCCGCGCTCGATCACGGAGCGGTCGCGCACGGCGTTGTTGAGGAAGGTGATGACGAGCTTGTCCTTCTTCATCCGCGCGCCGCGGAACGTCGTGTCCTCCGCGACCCAGCGCGTGATGATCGGCACAGGCGTGCAGGCGCGCAGCCCCTCGTCGAGCGTGTTGTCGAGCAGGTCGTGGTCGGCGCGCAGCCGCCCGAGCTGGTCGGTGTCGCAGAGCATCGCGACGAGGCGCGCGGAGCCGGACTGGGTGGTCTCGGTGCCGCCGAGGATGAGCACGACGATGAGCCCGCGCGCCACCTCCCACGGGATGCCGCGCGCCTTCATGCGACCGGGGATGGTGCCCTCGTCACCCGCCTCGTAAGTCTCGCGCACGCCGACGATGAGCCGTTCGACGAGGGCCTCGGCCGTCGCGACGCGCGAGTCGCCGACGGCCTTGAGGCGCGCCGGCACCATCGAGGCGATCTGGCGGCCGATGTCGGTGAGCTCGAGGGCGCGCTCGTCGCGCTCGGTGCCGGTGCGGTGCTCGCCGTTCATGCTCATCACGATCGTGCCGGTGATGATGCGGGCGAGGCGCGCGACGTCGGCCGTGCCACCCGAGGCGAGCGTCTCGCGGAACTCGGCGATGGGGTCGGTGAGCACGCGGTCGCACAGCTCGCGCACGTACTTGGGCGTGAACAGGTCCTGCAGCTGCGAGCGCAGCGCCTTGTGCGGCGGGCCGTTCTGGTTGGTGAGCGACTGCGGCCCCACGAGCTGCGTGACGAGCACGGTGTCGGGCTTGGAGTTGGTGTTGGGGAAGCGCTCGGCGTCGAGCAGCACCTCGCGCACGGCGACGGCGCCGTTGACGGCGTAGCCGAGGAACGGCACCTTCACGACCTCGCGGCGACGCAGCCTGGCGTACATGTTGAACAACCAGAACAGCGGCTGCGACGCGCGGAACAGGCGGCGCTCATGCCGCCGCGCGAGCTTCGACCCGGGGTTTCCGAGGGCGACGGTCACGCAGCGGACGCCGGCGCGGTGGCCACCGGGCGCACGCGCACCATGAGGTGCTTGTAGGTGGGGATGAGCACCTGCTTCGCGTACGTGCGGTCGACGACCTCGAGCTCGCCGGGCACGGCGAGGATGCGCTCCATGAGCATGCGCATCTCCTCGCGCGCGAGGTTGTTGCCGATGCAGAAGTGCGGGCCGGCGCCGAAGTGCAGCTGGCGCAGCTCGCGGGGGATCTCGCGCGCGGGGCAGAAGTCGCCGCCGTCGGGCACGACGCGCTGGTCGCGCACGGCGTTGTTGAGGAAGGCCACGACGAGCTTGTCCTTCTTCATCTTGGCGCCGCGGAAGACCGTGTCCTCGCCCACCCAGCGCGTGATGATCGGCACCGGCGTGGTGACGCGGATGCTCTCGTCGATCGTGTCCATGATCGCGCCCGGATTGGCGCGCAGCGGTCCCCACTGGTTGGTGTCACTCAGCAACGCGACGATGCGCGAGCCACCCGACTGCGTGGTCTCGAGACCGCCGAGGATGAGCACGACGAGGATGCCGCGGGCGACGTCCCACGGCACGTCGCGCGCCTTGAAGCGGCCGGGCACGGTCGCCTCGTCGCCCGCCTCGTACGTCTCCTCGAGCCCCTCGATGAGCAGGTCGAGCCGCTCGTTGACGAGCTTCAGCTCCTTGGGCGTGAACGCGCGCAGGCGCGCCGGGATCATGTTGGCCAAGGTGCGGCCGAGCTCCGACAGCTCGTAGGCGCGCGCCGACTGCTCCGCCACGGACGAGAAGGTCTCGCCGTTGAGGTCGGCGACGATGCTGCCGGTCATCACCTTGGTGAAGTGCGCCATGTCGACGGTCTCGCCGGCGCGCAGGCGCGCCTCGAGGTCGTCCATCACGGGTGTCAGCACGCGGTCGCACAGCTCGCGCACGTACTTGGGCGTGAACAGGTCGACCAGCTTGCGACGGAGGACCTTGTGCGGCTCGCCGTTCTGGTTGGTGAGCGACTCGGGGCCGACGACCTGCGACAGCAGCACGGTGTCGGGCTTGGAGTTGGTGTTGGGGAAGCGCGCCTCGTCGAGCAGCATCTCGCGCACGGCGACGGCGCCGTTGATGCCGTAGCCCAGGAACGGGATCTTCACCACGTCCGCGCCGCGCTTCCCGCGCCAGCGGGCGTACATGTTGAAGTACCACATGAGCCGCTGCGAGGCCCGGAACAACCGGTGCTCGTTGCGCTTGGCGCGCGGGTCGCCGGGCCGCACGTCCGGGAAGTGCAGGGCGGCGGCATCGGCGATCGCCGCCGCGCCGCCGTGGTCGATGGGACAGCTCACGTGGGGTTCCCCGCTTCGGCGTTGCTTCGCTCGTGGTGCGTTTCCGCCCACGCCCCCACCGAAACGCCTGCGGCCTTCCGGCGCCCGCGCCGTCCGCGCCTCTTTCGATCGCCTCCATCACCGAACGTACTCCACAGCGGCACGAACGGTGATGCAGCCGGAGCCTCCATCACGTTCCGCACTCAGGTGCGGCACGTTCGGTGATGGAGTTTGATCACCCTGCGCGCAGTGCGGCCCGGATCTGCTGGACGACCCACCCGGGGCGGCGCCGCACGTCGGCTGCTCGGAAGCGCGTCACGCGAATGCCGAGCGATCGCATGACCTCGTCGCGGGCGCCATCCAGGGCCCGCTGCTCCGGCTCGTCGTGCTGGCGACCGTCGACCTCCACGTTGAGCCGCCGGTCCAGCCAGACGAAGTCCGGCTCGTCGCTCGGCACGCCGAGGATGCCGCGCACGTTGACGTGCGTCGGCGGGATCCCCGCACGAAGGAGTGCCTGATGCAGGATGTCCTCCGACACGCTCCTCGTTCCCGCTGAGCCACCGCGGACCAGGTCCCGCGCCTCGCGCAGTACCGTGACGAAGGGCACACCGGCCCACTGCTCGCAGAGCGCGTCGATCCCCTCGAGAGTGACCAGCTCCTGGTACCTCGATCGGTCGACCACGTGCGCGAGTTGCAGGCTGGAAAGGCTGCGCGCAAGGTCGGCGCACAGGTCGAGTGGATGCGGCACCGCGAATCCGTCGATGACCCGGCCGCGGCGCGCGAACCGTTCGGTCTGCGTGCGGTGGAACACGAACGGCTCGAGCCGCGTCTTGCGGAGTCCAGGCGCACTGACGTGAACCTCGTCGCTCCCGCGGCTCCACACTCCAGTGACGGCGCCCGCCGTCGGTCCCGACAGGCGGGCACCGCGTCCCGCGAACAGCAGGCCGGCGGACCGGAGCATCTCGGCCGTCGGCGACTCGGCGTGCGGGCCGACGCCGTAGGTCTGCGGGAGGATCACCCGCATCCATCGGTCCGCAGTGCGACGCTGC
Organism: Thermoleophilia bacterium; assembly: GCA_025964465.1. Taxonomy (GTDB): domain Bacteria; phylum Actinomycetota; class Thermoleophilia; order Gaiellales; family SKUG01; genus JAGQUL01. Next base: position 9,265 of record JAOPYS010000264.1, on the reverse strand, counting down.
ACTGGCCCGCGGGGGATGCCGAACGCACGGAGCGCTCGCGCGTGCACCACGGAGTGGTGTCGCGCGGCGAGCTGGTTGATCGTCCTGTCGATGTCTCGTGATCGGGCCATGCAGGAAGCGTGGCTGCGCGCGTGTAACGAGATCCGCGCGCACTGTGACAAGAGCGTCACCACTTCCGCACGATCCCGTGACAGGTCACGACCCCTCCCATCACACCTCCATCACCGAACGCACTCCGACACGGCACGGAAGGTGATGGAGCTACCACCTCCATCACCGAACGCACTCCAACACGGCACGGCAGGTGATGGAGGCAGGAGGAGACGGGAGGACCGGACCTCAGGCGGGGCGGTCCACGGTCTCGAGGCCGGCGGGGAGGTCGATGGCGGGGGCGTAGCCGAGCTGCTCGCGGGCCTTGGTGAGGTCGTAGACGAAGTCGTGCACGAGGTGGCTCAGCTGGAAGCGCGTGACGGGCGGCTTGGGGCCCCGACCGAAGCCGCAGGCGGCTTCCGCGGCGAAGGCGAGCGCCCAGACCGGACCGGACGGCAGGTAGGCGATCCGCTCGGGACGGCCCACCGTGCGCAGTGCGGTCTTGAGGCTCGTGTCGAGCGGGGGCGCGGTGGGATCGGAGATGTTGAAGGCGCCGGTGGCGTCGGATTCGATCGCGAGCTGGATGGCGTACGAGAAGTTGTCGACGTGGGTGAGTGACACGCGCACCTTCGGCGAGCCGACCATCACCAGGCGACCGAACCGCACGCGGGCCAGCAGACGCGGCAGCAGCTGCGTGTCACCCGGGCCGTAGACCGCGTGTGGGCGCAGGATGATCGAACGTTCGCCCGCCTCCGTCGCAACCACGTTCTCGGCCATGCGCTTCGTGCGGCCATAGACGTTGAGCCACCGCACGCGCTCGGTGTCGGCGAGGTCGGCCGGATCAGCGTCGGTCTCGCGCACGAGCGAGTGGTCGGCGCGCGGGTCGTACACGCTGGCGCTCGACACGTGCACGAGGCGCGCGTCGGGCCAGGTCTCGAGCACGGTGCGCGTGCCCTGCACGTTGGCGCGCTCGAACGGCTCGAAGGTGCCCCAGTCGTCGACGGCGCCGGCGCAGTGCACGACCGCGTCGACCTCGGGCGGGTCGGCGAGCGGCCCGGCCTCGATGTCCCAGCTTCGATAGCTCGCCCGCGCCGGCTCAGGGATGCGCTCGGCAGGGCGACGCCCGAAGCGGTGCACCTCGTGGCCGCGCTCCTCGAGCCAATCCGCTGCCTTGCTCCCGACGAACCCACTCGCTCCCGTCACGGCCACGCGCCGCCGAGTGACACCTGCATTGCTCATCGGACGTCCACCTCCGCACCGCCGCCGCCGTGGTTGAAGTACCAGCGCAGCACGCGCATGAGCCCCAGGCGCTTCACGCGCCGGTTGGAGAAGCGCACCATCGACCGCGGTTCGAACCCGACCTTGTCACTGACCAGGCGCACGGCGTTGACGATCGCCTTGTCCTCGTGCGCGTCCTCGATCGCCGTGCGCGGGAACCCACCGGATTCGAGGTACGTCTGCGCCCTGATCGCGAGGTTCGCGCCCGGCGTCACCACAAACTTCGTGCGGTACGCGGGGTTGTCGTTGTTGTTCGGGCGCACGCGTCCGATGAAGCGGATCAGCGCGAGCACGACCGGCACCAGCACCGGCCCCACGCGCGTGCCCATGCCGTCGTCGGTGCGCTGGCGCAGGTTGCCGGCGACCAGGTCGAGCCCGCGCCCGTCCACCGCGGCCACCATCGTGCTCGCCCAGTCGGGGTCGGCCACGCAGTCCGCGTCCGTACGCAGCACGATCCGCGCGCCGTGCGCGATGGCGAACCGGAACCCAGTGTCACTCGCCGCACCCGTCCCCTTCTCCTCCTCGCGCAGCACGCGAACGTCGAGGGAGGGATGGCGCTCCGCCGCCGCGCGCACCGCACCGGCCGTGTCATCGGTGCTCGCGTTGTCGACGACGAGCACCGTCAGTTCGACGCCCTCCTGCTCCGCCAGCGAATCGACCGTCGACCCGATCCACGCCTGTTCGTTGTAGCCGGGCACCACGACCCACACGTCGCATCCGGGCGCGTCGAGCTCCGCCATCAGGCGCGCGCCTTCGCGGCCGCGGCGATCGTGCGCAGCGCCTTGCGGTCGACCTTGTTGGAGCGACCCGAGCGCGGCAGCGCGTCCAGCACGCGCACCTCGTCGGGGAGCGCCTTGCGGTCGATCACGAGCTCACCCGCCTCGAGCGCACGCTCGATGTCACGCACGAGCTTCGCGTCGTCGCGCTCCGCCCGCGGGTCGGGCTCCACGAACAGGATCACCCGCTCGTCGGCGGTGACCGGGTCCGGCTGTCCGATGAACGCGCACGCCCCCACCCCCGGGATGCGGCTCGCGGTCTCCTCGTACAGCCCCGGGTAGAGGTTGAAGTCGCCGCGGATGATCATGTCCTTGGCCCGCCCCATCAGCACGACGTTGCCCGCCTCGTCCACCCGCGCCAGGTCGCCCGTCGCGTGCCACTCGATCCGCTCGGGGTCGATGCCGGCATAGCCGCGGTGCACGTTGTCGCCGCGCACGTGCAGCTCCTCGCGCTCGTCGATGCGGTACTCCACGCCCGGGCAGATCGGCCCCACCACGTCGCCCTCCCCCACCCACGCGCACTTGGCCCGAGAGTCGATCCACGTCACGGGTGCAGCCTCGGTCATCGCGTACGCGCACACCACCTCGAGTTGGGGGTGCGCGATGGCGTGGATGCGCTCGAGCACCCCGGTCGTCACGGGTGCGGAGTAGAGGATCATGTGACGCAGCGACGCAGGCAGCCGCCGCCCCTCGCGCTCGCAGTGCTGCACCAGCGTGTACGCGTCGACCGGCAGCCCGAACGTGTGCGTCACGCCGTGCGCCTCGATGTCTGCGATGAAGCGCTGCGGCGTGAACTGCATCGGCTCGACCACGGTCGGCAGCCCCGCGAGGATCGCCATCACGAACGAGTGGATGTTGTGGTTGTAGAGGACGGCGTCGGCCGGCAGGTCGAAGTGCTCGATGAACAGCCGCACCGCGGCGGTGACCGAACGCCCCGTGTGCTGCACGCCCTTGGGCGTGCCCGTGGTGCCGGACGTGAAGATGACGAGGCTCGGCGCGTCGACGTCGAGGCCCTCGGGCAGCCGCGTGTCACTCGCCGCGCGATCGGCGAGCAGCCCCTCGAGCGAATCGCCCTTCGGCACGATGCCCGGGATACGTCCACCCACGCGCACGTGGCGGCCGGGCAGCTTCGACAGTCGCGGCAGCCCGAGCCCGCGGCGGCGCAGGTAGCCACGCAACGGGGTCGGCGCCGACGCGACGTACAGCAGCGTCTCGGCCATGATCCAGTCCGGCGTCAGCAGCTCGAGCCGGCTGGCGAACAGCTCGTCGCCGGTGCCCGGGTCGATGAACGTCACCACGGCGCCCGTCCGCATCGCGGCGAGCAGCAGGAGCAGGGCGTCGATGCCGGGCCGCACGCCGAACAGCACGACCTGCCCGGGGCCCATCCCGCGTGCGGCCAGCGCGCGAGGCAGCCGGTCCATGGCGAGCGCCAGCTCCGTCCCCGTGATGGTGCGCCTGCCCTCGGTCATGAGCACGCGGTCGCCCGCGTCGCGCGCCGCCGCGCCGAGTTCGTCGAGCAGCTCCTCGAACCCCGCGCCCTCGAGCCGGGCCACCAGCGCCGGCGCGTCCAGCGTCACGACGCTGCTCCACCGGCGCGCCGCACGAGCAGCTCGTCCCACGTCGGCAGCAGCACCTTGCGCGCCGCGCGCCGTTGCACGACCTCGAGGCTCGGCGCGCCGTCGAGCAGCGCGGTGAGCACGGTCTGCAGCTCGCGCATGGCGAGATTGTAGCCGAGGCAGAAGTGCGGCCCGGCGCCGAACCAGATCAGGCGCAGCTCACGCGGGATCTCCCGACCGATGTCGAACTCACCGCCGCGCTCGATCACCCGCTTGTCCTGGATCGCCCGCGCCCACGCGATCAGCACGAGCTTGTCCTTCTTGAGCCTGACGCCGTGGAACTCGCAGTCGCGGCTCGTGGTGCGCGTGGAGACGGGCACCGGCGTCGCGCAGCGCAGCCCCTCCTCGATCGCGTTGTCGAGCATGGTGCGGTCGCGCTCGAGCCGCTCCCACTGCCGCGTGTCGTGCAGCAGCGAGAGGATCCGCACGAGCGCGGTCGACGTGGTCTCGGTGCCGGCGATGAGCAGCATGCCCACCACGCCGCGCGTCTCCTCGAGCGTGAAGCCCAGCTCGCGCAGGCGCCCCGGGATGGTGTCCTCGGGACCGTCGGCGTGCACCTCGTCGATGCCGGCCACCAGCTCCTCGAAGACCTTCGAGGCGGCCGCGACCTTCTCAGGCCCGAGCGCGGTGACGCGCGTGGGTACCATGCCGACGAGCTTCTGCCCCAGCTTGTACATCTCGCTGGCGCGGCGCTCTCGGGCCTCGCCCTCCAGGCGCAGCCCGACCATGTTGACCATCATCGTGCCGGTCACGCGACGGGCGAGGAGGGACGCGTCGAGCGTCTTCCCGGCGCGCAGGTCAGCGGTGACCTCCGCCGCGATCGGTGTCAGTGCGCGGTCGGCGATCTCCTTCACGAACTTCGGCGTGAAGAGCCCCTGCAGGCGCCGACGCAGCGCGATGTGGTCGGGGCCGTCCATGTTGAGCAGCGCCGTCGGGCCCATCACCTGCGTCAGCAGGACGCCCGCGCTGCGCGGGCCGTCCTTGACGAACCGGTCGTTGTCGATCGCCGCCTCGCGGCACGCCACCGCGCCGGTGATCACGTAGCCGATACCCGGCACCTTCGCCACGTCGCGACGGTTGCGGATGATGCCGTGCAGCAGCAGCCACGCCAGCGGGCGCGACGCACCCAGCAGGCGCAGGTCCGACCGACGCTTGGCGCGCGAGGCGGGGTCCCACGTCACGTGGGCGGGGTCGAGCTCGGCCAGTCCGGTCATGCCGCCAACCTGCCCCGTCGACGCCGATTCCAACTGCTCAGAGCCGCGTCGTCATCACCATCGTGCTGATGCCGGCGCCGACGCCGATCCACAGCACGTGGTCGCCGGGCTTGGCCCGGCCGCTGGCCATGGCGCGCTCGAGCTGGATCGGCAGCGTGGCGCTGGCCACGTTGCCGAGCACGTCGACCGTGCGCACGACCTTCTCGTCCGGCACGCCGGTCACCTGCTGGAACACGTCGAGCAGCTGGTTGGAGACCTGGTGGAAGAGCACGACGTCGTAGTCGTCGAACGTCGTGCGGGTGCGCTTGAACAGGTCGACGATCGCGCCCGGACCGACCTCGATGAACGCATCGCGCAGCGCCGAGCCGTCACCCTCGAAGTAGGTCTTGTCGAGGTCGCGGGGATTCATGCTCCCGCCCGTCGGCAGCGTGCACAGCTCCCAGTACCGGCTCGCGGCCACCATCTCGACCTCGTGGATGCCCGTGCCGTCGGTGCGCGCCTCGAGCACCATCGCGGCGCCGGCGTCGCCGAACGTGTAGCCCGCGAACGATGCCTTCATGTGGTCACGGTCGCGCACGTTCCAGCGCACCGCCTCGCTCGGGCACTCGCCCGTGCAGATGAGCGCCTTCCGGTACTGCCCCGTGCGGATGAGCGCATCGGCGACCTGCATGCCGTTGACGAAGGAGTTGCACGCGTTCTTGATGTCGAAGCAGACCGCGCGGCCGCCGAGCTTGGCGCTGACGATGTGCGACGTCGCGGGCTCGACCAGGTCCTGGCTCGAGGAGCCGAAGACGATCAGGTCGATGTCGTCGATCGTCACGCCCGCGTTGGCCATCGCCTTCCGCGCCGCAGCCACCGCCATGTCGCTCGTGTGCTCGTCGGCGCGCTTGTAGCGGCGCTCGCGCACACCGGTCAGCTCTTCCACGATGCCCGCGCGGGGAACGAACCCGTGCGCCGCGCTCGCGTCGGCGATGCGCTGCTCCACCTCGGCGCTGGTGACGATGCGCTCGGGCAGGTACGAGGCGACCCCGGCGATGCCGGCTCGGACGACGGGTCGCGACACCGAGCGTGTCAGCGTGGGTCGCGGCTGCCGCGAGAGGGAGCCGCGCCTGTTCCTCGATGGAGTTGCCGTCATCCCGTACCCTTCGTCCGTCGACCGCCGGGTCCCGAGAACCGGCGTGCACGCCACTCCCTATCATCGTCGCGGCCGTTGCGGCCGTTGCATGGCCCCCGTGCGGCCACCCCCCACCGCGTGCCGGGACGCCCTCCCCGCGCAACTCGAAGCGCCCGCAGCGCGACCAGCAGGTGACGACACTCGAACGGGGACGGCACGCAATGGGGATCGACCTGCACGTACGCTCACGGCCACTTCAGCCGGACGACCACGCCACCGCGCGCGGCACCCTGACCGCCGCTGCCGTGGGCGGCGCCGCTGGCACCGTCGTGAGCGGGATCTTCCACCACGCCGGCCCGCCGCACATGGCGATCGGGCGCCCGTGGGCTGTGGCGACCCTCGGCGTCGGCATGATGACCGCACTGAGCGCCGGCCTGCTCTCGGCCACCAACCACGGCGCCGGGAGCCCCGGCCACCGCTCCAACTCCATGCTCGAGAGCACCGCGCTGAGCGCCGTGGCCTTCGGCGTCCCGGGGATCCTCATCCACGGCCGCATGGACTTCTCCGGCAACCCCGTCGCCCGCGGCAAGGCCGCGATCGGCGTCGCGCTGACCGGGGCGATCGCCGGGCCACTGATCCACGAACTCACCGCGCCCGACGACTGACCAGCCCGCGCCGGAACGGGGCGCCCCTCCACCTCGATGGTACGGCAGGGACGCGTCCGGAGCAGAAGGGGGGACGCACCATCTTCTGGGCCTTGGCATGCATGGCGGCGGTCACCGTCGTCTTCCTCCTCCGACCGGCACGCGCCCGGCCTGTGCCGGCGCGCGTCGTTCCGGGCGACGTGGTCGGGACCGAGGACGGCCTGGCGGGCACGATCGTCCGCCTCGACGGCGCCTTCGCGCTGGTCGACGCCGGCGAGGGCCGGATGGTCTGGGCGCGCTGCGCCGACCTGATGCAGGGCGCAGGTGGCGGCGATGCCACTTCCGTGCCGGGCGAGCGCATCGCCCGCGGCGAGCCGGGTGACGGCGCCGGCGTGGCCGCACCATCGCCGGCGTCGCTGCCGGATGCCGGTGGCGCGCTCGTGCGCTTCGCCGAGGGCGTGTGGACCGCGAGGCGCTCGATCGCCTGGGGCTGGCTCGTCATGGTGCTCGCCTGCCTGCCGCTGGCAGCGACCGCCGAGCAGTCGTTCACCAACGGCGGATTCCTCATCAACGACGGCGAGGCCATCCGCGTGCTGGAGGAGGTGCGCGACGACTTCCAGATGCCCGTTGGGCAGCAGGAGATGATCGTCCCGGGGCCGCTGGACGCCGCCTCCGAGAAGCTCGACGGGTTCCTCCCCGAGCTGTACCGCGTGCCGCACGTGCTGTCGGTCTCCAAGCCGCGTGCCTCCGACGACGGCAAGCTCGTGGCGATCACGATCTACTTCGATGACACCGACGACGTCTCCATCGACTCGTTCGAACAGATCCGCGAGACCTTCATCTCGGGCGGGTTCGCTGCCAAGCACCTGCAGGTGGCAGGCACCACGGCCACCTTCGCGGACACCAACGCACAGACCAAGAAGGACCTCACCAAGGCGGAGTCGATCGGCACGCCGCTCGCCCTGCTCGTGCTGCTGTTCGTCTTCGGCACCGTCGTGTCGGCGGTGATCCCGCTCATGGTCGGGCTCACGTCGGTGATCATGACGCTGGCGCTGCTGCACCTGCTGTCGCTGCCGCTCGGGCTCTCGATCTTCGTCATGAACATCGCCTCGATGCTCGGCTTCGGCCTTGGCATCGACTACTCGCTGCTCGGCGTGTCGCGGTTCCGCGAGGAGCTGGCCAACGGTCGCACGGTGCAGGAGGCGACCGTCACCACCGTCGCCACGTCCGGCCGGGCGGCCGCGATCAGCGGCATCGCGGTGATCGCCGGCGTCGCGGCCCTCGCCGCCATCCCGCTCCCCGTGATGTTCGCCATCGCGCTCGGCGGCGTGGTCGTCGTCGCGGTCACGGTGCTCGCCTCGCTGACGCTGCTGCCCGCCGTGCTGGGCCTGCTCGGCCACCGCGTCGAGCGCGGGCGCGTGCGCCGCGTGCAGCCGGGCGGTGACCCGACCGCGAGCGGCTGGTACCGGCTGGCGCACGCCGTGATGCGCAAGCCCGGCCTGTCGATCTTCGGCGGCATGGCCCTGCTCGCCGTGCTGGCCAGCCCGGTGCTCGGCGCGAAGCTCGATGTCCCGCACGACGAAGTCCTCGACCGCAGCTCCCCCGCGCTCGTGGCCAAGCGACTGCTCGCGGACCGCTTCGGCGAGGCGGTGACGTCACCCGCCGTGCTGGTGGTGGACAGCGCGAAGCAGGCCGACATCGACGCGGTGCAGGCGCATCTGCTGCAGGTGCCGCACGTGCGGCGCGTCGAGGTCGTCAAGCGCGACGTCGCGCGCGGCCGCACCCTCGTCGACGCCTACGGCGACTCGACGATCGGCCTCGGTGGCGCCTCGGCGCGACGCCTCGCGGTGCGCCTGCAGGACGAGAAGTTCCCCGTCGACGTGCTCGTGAGCGGCCAGGGCGCTGGGGAGATCGAGTACCTCGAGGTCATCAAGCACAGCATGCCCAAGACCCTCGCGCTGATGTTCGCGTCGACGCTGCTCGTGCTCGCCGTCGCCTTCCGCTCGCTCACCCTGCCGTTCAAGGCGATCATCCTCGACACGCTCTCGATCCTCGCCTCGCTCGGCATGGTCGTCGCCGTGTTCCAGAACGGGGTGGGGATCAAGCTGCTCGGGAGCGAGCCGCTCGGCTACACCGAGTCGACCATCCCCATCATCCTGTTCTGCCTGCTGTTCGGGCTGTCGATGGACTACGAGGTGTTCATGCTCGCGAAGGTGACCGAGCTGTACCAGGCCGGCCACGACGACCGCGAGGCCACCGCGCGCGGCGTCGCGAGCACGGCGCCGCTCGTCACGGGCGCCGCGATGATCCTCATCGTCATCGGCATCGCCTTCGCGACGACGCAGCTCGTGCTCGTGAAGCAGATCGGGTTCGGGATGGCGGTCGCCCTCGCCCTCGACGCGACCATCGTCCGGGTGCTGCTGCTGCCGGCCACGATGCGCGGGCTCGGCCCCGCCAACTGGTGGATGCCCGCGTCACTCCAACGCCGCGTCCCGCGCGTCGAGTGGGCGCACTGACCTCGCAGGTTCCTGAG
>JAOPYS010000226.1 GCA_025964465.1 Thermoleophilia bacterium | reverse complement strand
GGTAGCGGGAATCGAACCCGCGCTTCAGGCTTGGGAAGCCGGCGTGATACCATTTCACCATACCCGCAGTGCTGCTGAACTCTAGCCGCTGCGGCGCGACGGCGCCAGTCCCGGTCTCCGCGCGAGGCCCGCAACATGTGCATGGCCAGGTCGTGACGCGACCGCCTCATCGTCCCGGACCCGTCACCCCGCCATCCCTCCCACGACCGGACGAAACGCAGCCGGGGTCCTCCTCGATACCTCGGCAGGGGAGCTTTCGGGGGGAAGCACATGTTGGAATCGCTCAGTGCACTGCGCACCTTCGGCACGGCCGTGGCGCGCGACGTCGCGCCCGAAATCGGCGCGGGCGGTGGGGCGGGGCGGCTGCTGAGTTCCATCAAGGTCAGTCCGGGAGCCGAGCTGCCGACCCTGGCCTCGAACCAGGTGCTGGTCCACGAGTGCGGCGTCGGGCACACGCTGCAGACGTGGTCGCACGCGATGGACGGCGTCACCGCGGTCACTCGCGGCAAGCCACCCACCCTCGGCCTCCCCGAGGGCATCACGCGCGATGCGGCCGGCGTGCTGCGCGACGCCGAGGGACGAGTGTCCAATGGCATGCCGCGCGACCCGCTCTGGCACCAGAAGGCGTCGATCATGGAGATCGACACGCGCGCGTTCCGCGACGCCAACGGCGACGGGCACGGGGATTTCAGCGGCATCACCGAGAAGCTCGACCACGTGGAGAGCCTCGGAGTCGACGCGATCTGGATCAAGCCGCACTACCCCAGCGGGGGCAAGGACGGCGGCTACGACATCACCGACTTCAAGGCGGTCGATCCACGCTTCGGCTCGATGGCGGACTTCGAGTCCTTCGTGGCGGAGTCCCACAAGCGCGGCATCCGCGTCATCACCGAGCTCGTCGCCAACCACACGTCGATCAAGCACCCGTGGTTCGGCGAGGACCTCGCCCTGCTGCAGAAGACGCGGGCCACCGGTGGCGAGGCCGCCGTCCAGCGGCTCGTCGACGACAACGCCACGAAGTACGTCTGGAACTTCAGCACCACGAAGGAGCAGGGTCCACCCAAGCTCTTCGAGGACACGCGCGTCATCTTCCAGGACTTCGAGCCCTCCAACTGGACGTGGAACGACGACGCCAAGGGGTGGTACTGGCACCGCTTCTTCAAGGAGCAGCCGGACCTCAACTACGACAACCCGGCGATCCGCAAGGAGATGGAGGGCGTCCTCGACTTCTGGGCCGACAAGGGCGTCGACGGCTTCCGCCTCGATGCCGTGCCGTACCTGTTCGAGCGCGAGGGCACGTGGGCGCACAACGGCCTGCCCTTCCAGGGCGAGAACCTCGACGAGACGCACCAGTTCCTCAAGGACCTGCGCTCGTCGATGGAGTCCAAGTACTCCGACCGTATCTTCCTGGGCGAGGCGAACATGCCCAAGCGCGAGACCCTCGAGTACTTCGGCGGCGATGGCGTCGGTGGCGGCGTCAACGACGAGGTGCACCTCGGGTTCGGCTTCGTGAACATGCCGGCCCGCTGGCGCTCGCACTGGGACCGCGACAAGACGCACATCGCCAACGCGATCCTCGAGACCCGCGACCTGCCGGACGGCGCTGCGTGGGCGAACTTCATCCGCAACCACGACGAGCTCACCCTGGAGAAGATCGCCAAGGAGTTCGACGACCGCGTCCCCGAGGGGGAGCGCGAGCGGCTCTGGTCCCTGTTCCGGGACGGGTCGCCTGCACACGGCATCCGGCCCGATCCGGAGGCGCCGATCAACCTCGGCCTGAAGCTGCGGGCCGCCGACGCGGTCGGCCACCACGACGACCCGGCGCTCAACAAGGCTGCCCAGCGCATGCACCTCGCGATGCTGCTGAGCGAGGGCGGGTCGCCCGTCCTGTACCAGGGTGACGAGATCGGCCTGACGAAGGCACATGGCCTGTTCGACCGCGACGGGCTGCGCACGCCGATGGTCTGGGACGACACGGTCAACGGCGGCTTCTCCGCGGCGCATCCGGACCGGGTGCGGGAGATGGGCGTGCCCGTGCACGACGCCAAGGAGGCGGCACGGCTCGTCAGCGTCGCCGCGCAGGAGGCCGACCCCACCTCGGTGCTCAACCGCACGCGCGAGCTGCTCTCGGTCCGCAAGTCGATCCCCGAGCTGCAGACCGGACGACCCGACGTGCTCGAGACCGGGCACCAGAGCGTGCTGGCGATCGAGCGAGCGACGAAGGACTCGACCGTCGTCGCCGTCACGAACCTCTCGCCCGAGCGTGTCACCTCGACGGTGGACCTGTCGCGCTATGGCGGCCGCCAGGCCGAGCACCTCTTCAGCACGGACGGCACGAAGGTCGAGGGCGCACTGCCCACCGAGGTGGAGCTCGAGCCGTACGGCGTCCGCTGGTTCCGCATCGGCGCTGACGGCATCGCCGAACCGGTCGCCGCAAGCGCGGGTGGGTCCGGCACGGCGGGGGCGGAGCAGGCGTCGCACGCGGTGCGCGACGGGGTCCTCAGCTTCGGTGGCGGGGCGGCAGTCGGGGCGGGCGGGGCCGCGTTGCTCGGGCGAGGTCAATCCGCGGACTGACCGTCAAGTTCCGAGAGGGTCGGTCGATTGGGGTGCATCACCCCACGAAGGACCCTCACCATGCGCGCAATCAGCTATCCCCTCGCCCCCGCCCGAGCCCTCATGGACCGATTGTCCTTCGCGTCCAAATTCGTCGTGATCGCGTTGGTGCTGCTCGCACCGCTCGCCTACGTCGGGTGGTCCTACCTGGGCGTGCAGCGCACCAACACCGACTTCAGCTCCAAGGAGCGCGTCGGCATCCGCTACATCAAGCCCGGCACCGCCGTCGTGGACGGCATCGCCAAGGCGCGCTCGGCCGCCATCCGGCGCGCGGGCGGTGCAGACGGCGCCCAGGCACAGCTTGACGTGGCCGAGACCAGGCTCGCCGCGGCGATGGACGACCTCGCCCGCGAGGACGCCCGCGACGGCGCCGAGCTGCAGACGACGAAGCTGTACGAGGCGCTCGCCGGCCGCATCGACTCCGCGAAGACCGCCGAGTTCGCGACGCCCAGCGCGGCCTACGAGGAGTGGAACGGCATCGCCGACGACTCCCTCGCGCTCGTGCTGCAGGCCGGCAACATCTCCAACCTGATCCTCGACCCCGACCTCGACACGTACTACCTCATGGACAGCCACGTCATCCGGCTCGTCACGCTGGACGTGCTGGCGGGCCAGGCTGCCGACCTCGAGCAGGTGATCACCCTCGAGCACCTCACCGGCAACGCCCTGTTCGAGCGGCGCCTCGAGCTGAGCCGGATCAGCGGGTCGATCGACTTCAACCACGGCACGCTCGAGGGCAACTACACGACGTCACTCGGTTCGACCGACCAGAAGGCGGTCTGGAAGGACCGGATCGACGGTGACCTCGCCGCCTACCTGCGCGCGTACAAGGCCTTCAACCAGAACGTCACCGCGGCGGTGCACGGCTCGGTGAAGGCCGACGAGGCCGCCACACTCGCCACCGCCACCGAGGACGCGCTCGTCCAGCTGCAGGGCTCCACCTCGAAGCAGCTCGACTACCTGACGGTCGATCGCCTCGCCGGGTTCGCCGCGGCCACGCGAACGATGCTCATCGTCGCCGGCATCGCGCTCGTGCTCGCCGCACTGCTGTTCGGCGCGTTCTACCAGTCGGTCCGCTCCGCCCTGCGCAGCCTGCTCGGCGCGAGCGAGCGCATCGGCCGCGGTGAGCTCGACGGGGAGCTGGCCGTCTCGTCGCGCGACGAGATCGGTCGCATGGCGGACTCGTTCCGCGTCATGGCGGACGGCCTGCGCGAGACGGCCAGCGCGGCCAAGCAGATCGCCCAGGGGGACGTGCAGGTGGAGGTCGCCCTGCGCGGCGACCGCGACGAGCTGGGGTCGGCCTTCCAGGACATGGTCCGGTACCTCCAGGAGACCGCGGCCGTCGCCGAGGCCCTGTCGCGCGGCGACGTCTCCGTGGAGCCGCGCCTGCGCTCGGAGCGCGACGCGCTCGGCGCCGCGCTGCTCGAGACCGTCGCCTACCTTCGCGACATGTCACAGACCGCGGGCGTGGAGTTCGCGGACCTCGGCACCCATATCGCGGAGCAGGCGGCCGTGGCCGACCGCATCGCGCGCGGCGACCTCGGCACCGATGTCACACCGCGCGGCGACGGAGACGTGCTGGGCCAGGCGTTCCGCCGCATGACGGAGAACCTTCGCGGGGTGATCGGCGACATCTCCGAGAGCGCGCACGCCATGAGCGCGGCGTCCGAGCAGCTGTCGGCGACGAGCAGCGAGGTCACCGGCGACATGGAATCCGCGACCGCGCAGGTCGCCGAACTCGAGGTCGGGGCGACCGAGCAGCTGCGCCTGCTCGACCAGGTCGCCGAGCGCACGGTCAGCGCGAGCGAGGCCACGTCGCGGGTCATCGACCGCAGCACGACGGGTCGGGCCGCGATGGGGGCAGCCACCGACGCCATGGGCGAGCTGGAGCGGTCCGCGGTCGACGTCACGGCCACCATGCGCACGCTCGAGCAGCACGGTCGCAGCATCGACGACATCATCGGAACGATCACCGCGATCTCCGACCAGACCAACCTGCTGGCGCTCAACGCCGCCATCGAGGCGGCACGCGCCGGGGACGCCGGTCGCGGGTTCGCGGTCGTCGCCGACGAGGTGCGCAAGCTCGCCGAGGAGAGCCAGGGCGCAGCCACGACCGTGACGTCACTCGTGGCGAGCATGCAGGACGAGACCACCAAGGCCGTCGCCGTGATCGAACGCACCGCGCGACAGGCCACGGACGGCGCGTCGCTCGTGCAGGAGGCCCGCCTCGCATTCGACGAGATCGACGAGGCGGTCCGGGAGGCCGGCGGTCGCGTCGAGGAGATCGCCCGCGACGCGGACGAGGCAGGGGCGGTCACCCGCCGCGCGGCGGAGGCGACCGGTCGCGTCGGTAGTGCCACGAGCCAGACCACCGCATCGATGCAGGAGGTCGCCGCCTCCTCCGGGGAACTCGCGCGCCTGGCGGAGGACCTGACGCGCACCACCGCGCGGTTCCAGCTCGGGTCATCCTCCTCGTCGACCACGGCCACACGGCCGCTCGTCGACCACCGCAGCGACCTCGCCGGCGCCGCCTGAACCACCGAACCACCAGCTGTACGGACCAACCAACGCAACGAGGGGCACATCGCAGGATGTGCCCCTCGTCGTCGTGCTGGAAAGTCGTGCGGAGGTCAGATGGCCTGCACCTCGGTCGCCTCGGGACCCTTGCGTCCCTCGCCGACCTCGAACTGCACCTGCTGGCCCTCCTCGAGGGAACGGAAGCCGGAGCCCGAGATGTTGGAGAAGTGGCAGAAGAGATCCTTGCTGCCGTCCTCGGGGGTGATGAACCCATACCCCTTTTCACCGTCGAACCACTTCACCGTGCCACGTGCCATGTTGCGTACCGCTTTCTCGATGTGTCATGGCGGCGCCCGCGACGCGGACCCCCGCCCCCTCCGGCCGTCCCACGCGCTCGGGACGAAGCCGTCGCACAACAGGATACACCGGGAACCGGACCGATGTGGTTCCAGCATCGATCCACCTCGGCGCCTCCGGCGAGCGCTCCGAACACGATTCGAACCGAACGCTTACAGGCAGGGACCGGGGCTGCGCCGATGGATCCGCAATGGCTGGGATCCTCGACGACGGTGGCGACACACGAGCGACCACCACGTCGTTCGGTTTCCTGCGCAGCGTCCCGATCCTCTACGAGGTGGACGACGACACCCTGCGCGAGCTGGCCGAGGTGGCCGAGCCCTGCTCCTTCGACCCCGGCGAGCGCATCGTGGCGCAGGGCGAGGACAACGACGCCCGCCGCTTCTACGTCATCCGCAGCGGCAGCGCGGACGTGCTGCGACGCGATCGGGCCGGGGTCGAGCGCGTCGTCGCCCGCCTCACGCTCGGCTCCTACTTCGGCGAGCTGGGCCTGCTCACCAACGGGGCCCGCAACGCCACGGTGCAGGTGCACGGCGACCTGCCGCTGCGGGCCCTCTCGTTCGACGCGCTCAGCTTCCACCGGCGGATCGCCGAGCACGTGCTGGTCTTCCGGCTCCTGCGCGAGCGCGACCGCATGCGGGGGGACGCCGCAGCCTCGGGGGCCTCGAGCTCGCCGCGACCGCGCCTGCGCATCAAGGAGCTCGACCTGTTGCGCCGGCTCCCGCCGCACGACCTGGAGTACGTGCTGAGCCGGGCCGAGCAGCGCTGGTACCCCGAACGCGCGCCGATCGTGCAGCAGGGCGACGCCGGCGACCGCTTCTACGTGCTGCTCGACGGTGAGGTCGAGGTGCTGCGCGACGGCGAGCGGATCGCCTCGCTCGGGCCGGGCGACTTCTTCGGCGAGACCGCGCTCCTGCTCGACGCCCCGCGTTCGGCCACCGTGCGCGTGTCGCGGCACGCGCTCACCTGGTCGATCACCCGGTCGGCGTTCCAGCGGCTCGTCGGCGGCTACCTGCTGTCCAACCCGCAGCTGCAGGCCGAGGTGCTCCGCCGGATGCGCAGCGCCCAGTAGGCCCCTCGCTCAATACCCGAGGTCGTCGCCCGGGCTGTTGCCCGTGATGCCGGCGCTCGTGCCGGTGTAGGGCGCCTGCGCGCTCGCGCCGTAGCCGTAGCCGTCGAAGGCGCTCGTGGAGTAGCCGGGCACGTCGGCGCCGAGGCCGCCGGTCTCGAGCGGGTCGGGCAGGCTCGACGCGTCCGCGCCGGCCCCGAAGGTGGACGCACTCGGCACGTAGCCCGGGTCGTTGCGCTGGCGGCCTGCGTCGTACCCCGCCTGGTAGCCGTCGCGCGACGCCTGCTGGCGGGCCGTGGCGACCTCGCCCTTCGCGCGCAGGGCTGCCTCGCGCCGACCCTGGTCGGCGCCCTGCACGTAGCCGGACTGCTGGCCGCGGACGAGACCGTCGCGGCCGGCCAGGTCGGCCGTGCGAGCCACGTCGGCCGTGCCGGGCGAATCCTGGCGGGCGATCGCCCAGCCGGCGCCGGCGCAGACCACCGCGACGACGAGCGCGACGAGCGCCCACGCGGCGACATCGACGCCCCCCGAGGAGCGGGACGGAGCGGGTGCGGCAACCTGGTACGTGGACATGGACGTGGCCCTTCGATCGACGTGCACGACCGCCCTGCCGGCGCCCGCTCGTGGACTGTAGGCCGATGGCGTGCCCCCCGGGACGCCCCGGCGGCCACCGCTGGCCGGCGCCGGACAGGCGGCTGGCCGCTCGCGCCGCCGCTGCCCGACCCGGAAATTGCCGGGGGCTCGCCGCCTCCCCTGGTCGACGAGCCCCCGCGAATGGCGCGCGAAATCCTGCGCGCCAAGCCTCCCGGTCGAAATCTCAGTCCATCCGGAACCGGTGGTTCCAGTCACCGTCCACCAGCGCGCGGACGCGCTCGTGGCGGTCGACGGAGCGCAGCTCCACGACCTGCGCACGCTCGTCCGTCTCGAAGTACATGCGCCGCAGCGGGGCACGCAGCCCCGCCTCGAGGTCGCGACCCTTGAGCAGGTGCCCGAAGAATCGCCCCTCGCGCTCCAGGACGACGGCGCCGGGCGTGCGCTCCCCGCGCGTCAGCCCGGCCAGCTCGGCCATCGCGTCACGCAGCGTCGCGTACCCCTGCTCCGCACCCAGTCGCCCTCCCGCGACGAGCTGCAGGTGCGAGGTGAAGGTGACGCGATCGTCGCGGTCCAGCACGCGGACGCGCACCTCGGCGAGGTTGCGGTTGGCGTCCACGACGCCGGCCGCCCGCAGGGGCGGGACGCTCGCGGTGGTTGGACGGTCCATGTCCAGTGTGAGTCGCATCCGTGCCTTTCGTCGCGCAGCTCTCCCAGAAGATCGGGGTGACCTGCGGACCGCACCGTACCGCTGCGACGGACGATAAATCCAATAATGCTTACGGCATCGTGCCATAATCTCAGTTATAGGTGGGCGCTCGATCCACCACCTGATCGGAGAATGGCGTGGCCGACATCCAGCTGCTCAGGACCTTCCTGGCCGTGTACCGGGCGGGCACCTTCACGCGCGCGGCCGCCGAACTGCACGTCACCCAGCCGGCCGTCAGCGTCCAGATCCGCTCGCTCGAGGGGCAGGTGGGCAAGCCCCTCTTCCGCAGGGCTCCACGCGGGGTCGTGCCCACCGCCGCCGGCCGCGAGCTCGCGCAGGCGGTCGCCACCCACATCGACGCGCTCGAGGGCGCGCTCGACCCGAGCGGCGCCACGGTCGACGCGGTGGGCGAGTCCGTCTACATCGGCGGGCCCGAGGAGTTCCTCGGCGTCCGTGTGCTGCCCGAGCTGCTGCCGTTCATGTCCGACGAGGGCCTGCGGGTGCGGATGTACTTCGGGGTCGACGCGCCGGTGCTCGACCGGCTCGCCGCCGGCGAGCTGGACCTCGCGGTGCTCACGGTGGACGCACGGCGCCCCGGCATCGAGACGATGCCGCTCTACGTGGAGTACCTCGACCTCGTCGGCACGCCGGCGTGGCAGCGCCGGCTCGGCACGCTGTCGGAGGGGCGGGCCGGGGCCGCTGCACTGGCGCACGTACCGATCGCTGCCTACGACGAGGACCTGCCGCTCGTGCGCATCTACTGGCAGACCGTGTTCGACACGCCGGCGCGCCTGCGTGCCATGTTCGTGGCCAACAGCCTGCGCGCATCGCTGCAGTTCGCGCTGCGCGACGTCGGCATCACGGTGCTGCCGGCCCACACCACGGCCGAGGCCCGCGAGCGCGGACAGCTCGTGCGCCTGCTCGAGCCCGGATCCCCGCCCAACTCGCGCCTCTACCTGGCGTGGCGGTCGGGGGCACTGCGTCGACCCTCGCTCGCCCGGGTACACGAGCGCATCGTGCGAGCCGCGCGCGAGTGGTGATGCGAGGGACCGGGGACCGGGGGTGGTCGGGGTGTGGACGATCGGCGATGACGAGCCACCCGGCGAGGCGCCCCGAGCCGTGACCCGGCCGGACTGTCCCGGGTGCGGCGCGCCCGACCTCGCGGGCGACGACTTCTGCCACGAGTGCGGGCACTCGTTCTCCCACTTCTCGAGCGCCGACGACATCGTCGAGGAGGTCGAGCACGGCGTGCGCTGTCCCATCTGCGGGGCCGGCGAGCTGGTGACGCTCGAGTACGGCCGCACGCAGTGCGAGTCGTGCGGCTACACGGCCCGCGACGTGGGGTGACCCGAGCCGCCTAGGCGGCGGCGCCGTGGCACTTCTTGTACTTCTTGCCGGAGCCGCACGGGCACGGATCGTTGCGACCCACGTCCGACTTCGGGCCGACGGGAACGAGCACGGGGGCGTCGTCCTCCGCCTCGAGCACGGAGTGGAAGCGCCACTCGCCACCGTCGCGCTCGAAGTGGGCGCGCTCGTTGTGGTCGACCTGCCGGCCCTGCACCTGGTAGCGGGCCCGGAAGACCACGGTGCCCGTGTTGTCGTCGGCGCCGCCGCCCTCGGTGGCACGGATCTTCAGCCCGAGCCACTCGGACGAGCCGGACCACTGCGCGACCTCGTCACGGTCGATCTCGTCGACGGTGTCGGGGTGGTGGCTCGCCATGATCCAGTCGACGTTGCCGGTGGCGAACGCGGCGTAGCGCGAGCGCATCAGCTCCTCGGCGGTGACCGGCGAGCGCTCGCCCTCGATCACTGGCTTGCAGCACTCGGTGAAGGTTCGGCCGGAGCCGCAGGGGCAGGGATCCATGGCCGCGACCATACCACCGGCGGGGGCTGGCGATCCCTCAAGCCGCACGCGCATCGCGCCGATGGTTGGGTGCCCACCCGCGCCCATGGGGAACGCCTGCATGCCCGCTCGCCACGACAACCGTCCCGCACGCACCCGCTCGCGTACGCACGAGGCCGGGTTCGGCGTGATCGAGCTGATCGTCGCCATGGTCATCCTCGCCATCCTGCTGGCGGCGATCATGCTCAGCTTCCGCGGGGCCAAGAGCTCCACGTACGCCAAGGAGACGAAGGCGGCCGCCTCCGCCTACGCGCAGGCGATCGGCCAGTACCAGGCCGACCACGCCAACCTCAACCCGACAGGGCTCTCGGGCACCGCGGGGCCCCTGAACCTGCTCGGCAAGCCGTACCTGCGTGCCGTGCCCGACGCCGTGGCGGGTGGGCGGGTCTCGGTGAGCTTGGCCTGCGGGGCTCCAGCGGGCGGGTCGTTCGGCCACATCTCCTACTGCGCCCAAGGCGCCGGGCCGGCCTTCGACATCAAGGTGTGGACGCGCGCCTCTGCCTCCGAAGGCTGGACGCCGGCACCCACCTGCCATCTGGGCAACGCGAACGCCATCCCTCGCTGCTGATTGCGGGGTGGCCGCCCCCGGACGCTCCGGATGGCCGTATTCGCCGTATTTCTCCCGATGGTGGCGAAGTATTTCTTGACTAATGGTCATCCGGCTGTAAATATTCCATCAGCACGGAAGCACTGCCCATTTCAGGAGACCTCCCCACCATGATCACCCCCGCATCCATCATGCGACCCCTTCCGATCCGACCGATCGACGGGATGCCGGATGCCGCCCCCACCACGCCGGCGACCGCACCCCGCGCCCCGCGCCGCATGCAGCCGCTCACGATCGAGCACACCCGCCCCGGCGCGGCCGACCTTGTCGGCTCGCTGCGCGACGCCGCGTTCCAGCGCATGCTCGACCGCCTCGGCAAGACCGACCTCGGCACCGTCACCGACCCCACCGCTTGACCCACTCGGCCGTGGACTACGCGGCCTGGCGGTCCGCGCCGGCGCTCGACGCCGACCCACGGCCCGGCACGCGCGCGCTCGCTGACAGCTCGCTCGGCGAGCTCGGCATCGAGCTGCTGCTCTGCGACGCTGCCGAGGTGATCGCTCGCATGCC
>JAOPYS010000195.1 GCA_025964465.1 Thermoleophilia bacterium | reverse complement strand
CGACCGTCACCGACTGGACGACGGCGTCCGGCACGAGGTTGCCCGCCGCGTCCTGCACGTCGATGTGGATCTTGTACGGGCCGTCCGGGAAACCGGTCGTGACCCAGTTCGCGCCCGGGTTGTTCATGGCCCAGTTCGGGCTCCACGGCGTGTTGGAATCGGTGCCGATGGTCGTGAACGCGCTCGTCGTCACGTTCTCGATGCGGACCGTGACCAGGTTCACCTGCGAGCCGATGTCGTTGCTGGTGCCGGCGATCGGCACGTTGCCGCTCACGGCGGGCGCAACGCCCGAGAGCGTCACGGTGGGCGCCTGCGTGTCGACGCGGATCGTCGCGAGGGCCGCCGAGTACGCCACGTTCTGGACGCGATCCGTCGCCTCGAGCCGGTACTGGTAGCACATGCCGTCGACGATGGTGCTGTCGGTCGTGGCGGGCATCATGTCGGTGATGCCGTCGCTGTTCGCATCGACGGTCGAGGGCGAACCGACATAGGTGCCCCACGTCCCCGGGAACGCGCCGCAGACGCCGGTGCTCGGGTTGTAGGCGACCTCGTCACGCTGCATCCGGTACTTGGCGACACCGGCGCCCGCGTCGGACATCAGGCCGGTGGGAGTCACGAGCACGGTGGTCACCTTGCGCCACGGCGGGCTGGCGTTGGTGGCCATCGTCGCGGTGCCGGGGCCCGGCCCGGTCGTGTCGGCAAGGATGTTGAAGGCGCCGTTAGCCGTGTTGCCGGCGGTATCGCGACCCTGCACGTTCTCGCCATTCGGGCTCGACGCGCCGGCTGTCCACGCGAAGGACTGTGCGTATGGACCCGGCGCCGGCACGACCACGTTGGACGCCGGGGTCCAGTTGGTGCCGAGGTTCGGCTGGAAGTAGGTGAGGCTGAACGGCAGCGACTGCGTGTCCGACATCGTGGCGTTCACCACGAAGTCGCCGCTGAAGGCGGTGTTCACGTAGACCGTGTTGAGCCCGGCGACCGACTGGTACTGCGGGTTGGTGCCCGGCACGACGCTGGTGACGCCGACGGTCGGGGGTGTCCCGTCGTACCCCCGGAAGGTGGTGCTCGACGTGCCGGTGTAGGTGTTGCCGACCTCGTCGTAGGCGAAGACGCGGTAGCGCGCGCACTGGCTGAGCGCGAGCGCGCCGCCGTTGATGCTGGTTCCGGTCACGTCCGTGGCGACGGTCGCCCAGCCACCCGAGGTCGTGCAGCCGCCCGAGCCGTCGGTCACCCCGACCTGGCGCTGCAGGTCGCGATGGACGGTGCCCACGCCCGCAGCCGACGAGCCGACGTCGGCGAAGTTGGCGGCCGCCGGGATGTTGACGTTGCCCGAGGGCGAGTTGAACCAGCCCGGCGTGGCGACGTCGGTCGTGCCGCTCGTCAGCGTGGGAGCGGCGGAATCGGAGGCGAAGGTGAACGGGACGTTGGCCGACGTCTTGATGTTCGGGCCGTTGTTGGTCGAGGTGGCGTTGACCGTGTTGCCGGTGGCCCCTGCGGTCCAGCTGTAGCTGCGCTGGTACGCGCCGCCGCCGATGGTGAAGGCCGAGGCCGGGATGACCGGGAAGCTGCTCGGGGCCGGGCCGCTGTTGTTGCGGTTGAAGCGTGGCGCGCTCGACGTGTCGCAGGTGCCGGTCGGGAGGGTGTAGGAGCCACCCGAGACCTGCGACGGCAGCAGCCAACGGGCCTCCATGTTCGCCCCGCCGCCGTTCTCGTAGAACTCGGCCTTGAAGTCGTAGGTGGTCCCGCCGTTCAGGGTGATCCCGCCGGCGCACTGCGTGCTGTTGGTGGGCCCCTGGTCGAGCCACCCGCTGACGACGTCGACGTTGTTGATCCACAGGCGCGACCCGTCGTCGCTGTTGGTCTGGAAGTAGTAGGTGCCCGTCTCGCCGACCGGGGTCGTGATCTTGCCCTGCCAGCGGATGGAGAACGTATCGACCCCGAACGCCGCGTAGGGCGTGCCGGCGCCCCAGTTGAAGTTCACGTTCGGGTCGATGCGGCTGATCGCCGTGTTGGTGGGCGTGAAGTTGCCGCTGCCGCCGCCGGGATAGGCGTTCGCCGCGGCGTTGTCGTAGTAGGTGCCCACCACGCCGGGCGCGTCGAGCGAGGTGGAATCGTCGAGCGTCGTCGCGGGCGTCCACCCGGTCGGCCCCGCCGGCCAGCTCACGTAGTTGACGCCGGTCTCGGGGTCGTCGGCGTTGATGGTGGCGGTCACCGTGCCGGACTGCGCCGGGTTGAACCAGACCCGCGTGACGTCGTTCGCCGAGTTGTAGTACGCCCACGGCGAGCTCTCGAGGAACGACGTGAACGCGGTGTTCGGGGCCGTCGTGTCCGGGTCGATCACGTAGGGAAGCGGCAGCGCCGTGTCGTCGAACGTGAGCGACAGGACCGATCCGTGCAGCGCCCAGTGGACGGCGTCGCCCACCGGCTCGAGCTCGGCGTCGAGGATCCGGGGCGGATCGATCGTGGACCCGTTGCCGAGGTCGACGCGGCCGTCGGCGCGCAGCACGGGCTGCAGGCCCGGCCGGGCGGTGACGAGCTGCCAGCGCCAGGTGTGCTGCCCCTGGTGCTCGTTGACGACGACGTACTCGCGCAGTCGGCGGGCGTCGACGGTCTGGACGAGGTCCCACTCGGAGCCCAGGTAGGCGGCGCCGCCCGGCAGGTCGATGCGGCGCAGGGCCGGGACGTCGAGCATCCGCCACCCGGCCCGGCCGGCGGTCGACTGGCCGGGAACGGCGAGGCGGACGCGGCCGTCCAGCGTGGACGGCAGCTCGGCCCAGTCCGGCGTCTCGCCGGTGACCGTGGCGGCCTGCTCGAGCCGGGTCCGCAGCGCGGCCGGCACCCGGTCGTGCACCGTCGACACGAGCGGCGCCCGGGCTGCGTCGAGGATGGCTGCTCCGAACGTGCCGGGGGCGTCACCGTCGGGGGAATCGGCCTGGGCCGAGGTCGCACAGGCCAACACGACCGCGGCCAGCAGCGTGCCGGCAGCGGCGACGAACCGTCGAGGTGAGCGAGGGGCGCTGGGCGCCATGCAGTGCAGACCGGGCCTTCGGGCGGGGGCAGGCGTGCCGGTTGCACACCAGTCCCTAGGATCCGCGCATCGGCGTAGACCCAAACCCGCCATGAGGCGATGCAGGGCAGGCTGGAAGACTCGCAGCGGCCACGTGGGCCATCTGGCACCCGCGGTGCGAGGTTCGTTGCAGCTTCGTCAGTCGGCGCGAACGGGTTCGCGGGCCGCCGCGAAGGCCGTCGCACCGGCGGCGAGCAGAAGCGATCCGACGAGGAACAGGAAGATCAGCTGACGCGGATCCACGCCCGTGAAGGGCAGTGAACCGCCCCCGACCGGCGCGGCGGTGCTCGGCGCGGAGCGGGTGCGCGTCACGACCGGGTTCGCAGCGCGCGACCCCGTCACATGGGGGGCGGGGGCAGCAGCAGGCGCTGCGGCGGGCGCGGCCGGCGCCGCGACGTCGATGGCGAGCTCGGCCTCGTTCGCCGGCGCCGGGGCCGGCACGACCGCGGCCGGCGGATCGTCGATCGCCTGGGGTTCCGCGTCGGCCGCGAGGGCAGCGGTCGGCAGCGCGAGGGCCGCGACGAGCAGGAGTGATGCGATGCGAAGCTTCATGTCTCGAGCGCCTTGCCGGTCGTCCCGGGTTCCGGCCACGCACTGGCCGCCTTCCACCACTGTATGACGGAGTGCCCGATCCGTGAAGCGTGCCACGTCGCCGAGCTCGGAGCCGAGGGGCGACGCCGCGCGCGGCGCTAGGATCCTGCGAACGCGCGCGTGGGACAGGGAGGTCGCCGAGATGCCGATGGAGCCGAGCTGGGACGAAGCGAGGCTGGCGGCGGTCGCGCGGGGCGACGAGCCGGGCGACCTGGCGATCGTGGGCGGGTCGGTGCTGTCGGTGCACACGCGCGAGTGGCTCGACGCCGACCTGCTCGTGGCCGAGGGCCGGGTGGCCGCCGTGGTCGAGCGCGCGGGTGGGGCGCCCGTGGTGGCCGCGGAGGTCGTGGACGCGACCGGGCGGTGGCTCGTGCCGGGCTACATCGACGCCCACGTGCACATCGAGTCCTCCAAGCTGACCGTCGACGGGTTCGCGGAGGCCGTGGTGCCGCGTGGGACCACGACGGTGGTGGCCGAGCCGCACGAGATCGGCAACGTGCTCGGGGTCGAGGGCACCCAGTGGTTCATGGACAGCGCCGAGGGCAGCGTCCTGGACTGCTGGTTCATGGTGCCGAGCTGCGTGCCGGCGAGCGAATTCGAATCGGCGGGCGCGAGCATCGACGTCGCGGGCATGGAGGTCCTCCTCCGGCACCCCCGCGCGCTCGGCGTCGGCGAGCTGATGAATTTCCCGGCGATCGTTGCGGGCGGCGACGGCGAGCTGGGCAAGCGTCGCGCCCTCGGGGCGTCGCACGCCGACGGGCACGCGCCCGGGCTGCGTGGGCGACTGCTCGACGCGTACGCGGCGGCGCGCATCAACTCCGACCACGAGAGCACCACCGTCGCGGAGGCGCTCGACAAGCGCCGGCGCGGGATGTGGGTGCTGCTGCGCGAGGCGTCGAACGCGCGCAACCTCGCCGACCTGCTGCCGCTGGTGCTCGAGCACGGGCCGGAGTGGTGCGCGCTGTGCACGGACGACCGCGAGCCCGACCACCTGCTCGGCGAGGGGCACCTCGACCACCTGTTGCGGGTGTGCGTGGCGGGGGGCGTGCCGGTCATCGACGCGCTGCTGCTGGCGACGCTGCACCCGGCACGGGCGCACGGACTGCGCGACCACGGGGCGCTCGTGCCCGGCGCGCGGGCGGACGTGCTGCTGCTCGGGGACCTCGAGGGGTTCGTGCCGCAGCGCGTGTGGAGCGCGGGCCGGCTCGTGGCGGCGGACGGGCAGCTGCTCGAGCCGCGGCGGCGCACCTCGCCCGATGCCGTGCGGTCGACGGTCAACGTGGCGGACCTCGACGCGGACTCGTTCCGTGTGGAGGTGCCAGGGGACGAGGACGGCACGGCGGCGGTGCGGGTGGTCGGGGCGCGCGACGGCCAGCTGCTGACCGAGCACCGCATCCACCGACTGCCGACCGTGGACGGCGCCGTCGTGGCAGACCCGGACGCGGACATCTGCAAGCTCGCGGTCGTCGAGCGGCATCGGGCCACGGGGCGCATCGGCGTCGGGTTCGTGCACGGCTTCGGGCTGCGGGAGGGCGCGTTCGCCTCGACCGTTGCGCACGACGCGCACAACTGCGTGGTGGTCGGCGCCGACGACGCATCGATGCGGGCGTGCGTGGAGCGACTGGCGCAGGTGGGCGGGGGCATCGTCGTCGCGCGCGACGGCGCCGTGGTGGGCGAGCTGCCGCTGCCGGTCGCCGGGCTGATGAGCGACGCGCCTGCCGAGGAGGTGGCGTCGTCGATGGATACCCTCCACGCGCTGCTGCGCACCCAGGGTGTGACGGTCGAGGCACCGTTCATGGTGCTGTCGTTCCTCGCCCTGAGCGTCATCCCCTCGCTCAAGCTCACCGACCGCGGGTACGTGGACGTGGACCGCTTCGAGCTGGTCGACGTGGCTGCGCCGACGGTCGAGTCGCTCACCTGACCCCTCGACCCAACTCCAACTCCCCACTATGAGCAGGAATGCGGGGCCCAGCCCCGCATTCCCGCTCATAGTGGGGAAACGGGGGGGGCGGCGGAAACGGGGGTCAGCTGCGGACGGCGCCGCGGGCGGCGCGGTCGGCGATGCGGCGCGCCTCGCGGACGAGGTCCGCGGCGATGGTGGCCTCGT
>JAOPYS010000191.1 GCA_025964465.1 Thermoleophilia bacterium | reverse complement strand
TCCGGCAGGTGCCGAGCCGCCTCGGCGATGCCCTTCACGCGCGAGCGCGCACGGGAATAGGTCGGGGCGAGCCGCTCGGCTGTCGCAGCGACGCCACTCCAGCCGTGCTTGCCTCGCGTTCCGCACGCCCGCAGGTGGTCGGCGGCCGCGTCATGGCTCGGATCGATGTCGAGCACGGTCTGGAACAGGTGGCGCGCCGAGGCGATGTCGCCCAGGCCGAGCGCCACCATCCCCAGCAGGTCGAGCAGCTCGGGCTCGTGGGGGTGCTCCTCCAGCGCCGGCACGAGCACCGCGGCGGCACGGTCGAGCGGCGCGAATCGCTCGGCCACGTCCTCGTCCGATCGTTCGAACGCGTGGCGCACGAGCATCGTGGCGGACATGCGACGCGCGGCGTGCGCGTGGTGCGGGTCGGTCGAGCTCGCACCGATCCGGGCCAGCTCCACCACCCGATCCCAGGCCCCCTCCTCCCCCAGCTCCGTGAGGGCGGCGTTGAACTCCGCCAGGAACCCCTCCGTGTCGTCGAGCACGGCGACGATCCGCTCCTCGTGCGTCTCGGGCACGTGGACGCGTGCGGTGCGGAAACGGGGGTTCGGTGCGGAGTCGGCGGTCATGGACGCGCTGTCGGCGCCGCCAGCGGCTGCCTTGAACCGTCCGATCATGCGAGAAACCCTGCAGCGGAGCGGGAATTCGGGGCTGGTCCGAGGGGTCCACGTAAACCTAGGTACTTCCTCCCAGTACCTACCTAGGTAACGGTCGTAGCTTGGTCACGTAGGGATGCAGCACCACCGTCACCAAGGGGATCGACATGCACAGCCACCACAGCGACATGTTCAACGGCATCGAGTTCGGCATCTCGTTCGAGGTGCGGGGCCGCATCCCGACCGATCCGCCGCCGGTCCCGACCGCGACCACGACGATCGCCACGCGCACCGCGCAGGGTGACGGCCATGCCAAGAGCATCCCGGTCACGCCGACCGACCAGGCCAAGGAGTCCATCAAGGACGGCAAGATCTCCAAGGACGAGCAGGCCGCGCTCGACAAGACTCCCGCCGGCAAGGGGGTCGTCAAGGATGAGCAGAAGCGGCTCTCCGGCGCCGTCCAGGCCGCCGAGGGCAACGACTACGTCAAGAACAAGGATGGCAAGCTGGAGCTGCGCGACGGCAAGCCGATCAAGACGTCCGACGTCTACGCTGGCGGCTACGCCGGCTCGTACGGCGTGCCGCAGGCGCTCGACCCCGACACCGACCACGAGAAGCGCGTCGGCAAGCTCGGCAAGGAGCAGAACGCCGACGAGCTGCAGGGTCGCATCGACAAGCTCAAGGCCGACGGCACCGAGATCGGCGTGCCCGAGCTCAAGGCCGACAAGGACAAGCGCCTCGCCGAGGAGGGCAAGGTCGTCGACGTGATCGTCGACAAGACCGCCTACGTCGGCACGCTCGAGGCCGAGAAGGCCGAGCTGGCCAAGTCCGGCAACGCCGATGCCGCCAACGACTTCCAGAAGCTGCGCGAGGAGGCCCAGGGGCCGCTCGAGAAGTTCATCAAGAACGACGGCCAGGTCTACGAGCCCGACGTGTTCGGCGACGACTGGGACAAGGTCGACGCCAAGCCCGAGGACGCCTCCAAGCAGTTCGACACGCTGGCCAAGCAGTACAACGAGCACCCCGACCTGCTCGACCAGTGGGCCGCGCACCAGGGCGACTCCAACGACGCCGTCGGCAACATGGAAGAGCACCTCAAGGGGATCGACGACCCGGACCTGCACGACAAGATCGCCGGTCGCTACGAGGCCGCGCAGGAGCTCAAGGGCATCTTCGAGCGCTACAACAAGGCGAAGGGCTCGGCCGACGGCACCAACGACCGCGTCCAGCAGATCGACGCCGAGATCGGCACCACCAACGCCTCGATCGAGGACGACAAGAAGGTCCTCTCCTCCGAGTCGAAGTCGACGCTCGAGAAGCGCCTCGCCCCGATCGACGGGATCATCCCGGCAGCTCCGACCGAGACCACCACGACCACCGGTGGCGGCAAGTCGAGCACGAGCACGCCGACCGACACGACGCAGGCCAACCCGCCCCACAAGCCCGGTGCCAGCACGCCGAGCGACCCGGGCACCGATGCCTCCAACTCCAACCCGAACCCGACCCCGGGCACCGGTGCGGCAGCCACGCCCGCCACGCCGGTCAAGAAGGACGTGAAGATCGACTACACGACGCCGGAGCGCCAGAAGGAAGTGCTGGCCAAGGCGCAGGAGCGCGAGCTGCTGCCGGCCGGCAACACCTCCTTCGACGCGAAGGGGCAGGCGGTCTACGAGGTGCAGAAGGGCGATTCGTACTGGCGCATCGCCGACATGAGCGACGGCCAGCCGCCGCACGCCTTCGACACCGACCACTTCACCAAGATGCTCAACTCCAACTCCGAGGCCCTGGGCCGCGACCCGGGCGTCGGCATGCTCTACATCGGTGACCCGGTGGTGCTGCCCAACCGCTCCGTGCAGGACCTTGTGCAGCTGCTCAAGCTCCCCGAGACGGAGCAGGTCGAGGAGCCCGCGCCCGCCGCGCAGCCCACGCCGCGCAACGTCCGCTGAGCGACACCTTCGGGGCGCGCAGCATCCCTACAGCATGATGCGCGCACCGATGACGACGGCCCCGCACGCCCTGGCGCGCGGGGCCGTCGGTCTTCTGGTCAGCGCCGGGTGGCGAGCGCCGCGAGTTCATCGAGGCTGACGGGGACGGCGCCCGCCAGCCGGGCCAGGTCGGCGCGGGCTCGGGCGAAGCGACCGTGCGCCACCACGTGGGTGGCACGGCGCAGCACCGGCAGGTCGTTCTCGTCGCGCGCCTCGAGCACGACCACGTCGGGCAGCCGGTCGTCGCCTACCTCGTCGGCGATCGCCTCGAGCCGACCCGGTGAGCGCGCGTCGCGAGGATCGATGCGGATCGCGACCGTGACGTCGTCCTGCGGCCCCACGCAGCGCAGCGCGGCACGCAGGCTCTCGTCCGTGGCGACCGGATCGACGCGGTCGCAGCAGACGACCACCACCGTCGCCCGCCCGTCGAGGTCGACCAGCGCATTCGTGTCGGGCACGGCGACGAGCGGCGCGTGGTGGCGGGCCGGGTCCCACGTCGTGCGCGCGATGACGCGCGTGGCGTCGTAGCCCCCCCTCGCCATGTCGACGTCAGCGGCGTCCATGTCCCAGGCGCGCATGAACCGCCCCAGGTTCTCCGACATCGACGCGCCGTAGTCGATGCCTTCCGCCGCGAAGGTGTGGCTGCCGACGTGGTGCACGAACGAGCCGTGGGCGATGACCGCGTCGAACCCGGCCACCGCAGCACGCAGGCAGATGTCGTCGTCCTCGAAGTTGCCGATGCCGTACCGCAGGTCGAACCCGCCGATCCGATCGATCACGGCGCGCTCGAGGAGCAGGCAGAACCCCACCAGGCGCGGGACGGCACCGGTGGCGCCGCGGTGGGCCGCGGTCCACGTCGCAGCCCACTGGTCGAGCCCGTCCAGGCTGCGCGTGTCATAGCCGATGTCGGGCACCTCCTGCGTGCCGGCCACGCGGTTGGAGCGCGGCCCCGCGAGACCCACCGCGGCACCTGTGTCGAGGGCGTCGTGCAGCACGGCGAGCCACCCGTCCGTCACCACCACGTCGTTGTTGAGCAGCAGCACCCGCTCCCCCACCGAGGCTGCCATGCCCTGGTTGCAGCCGCCGCCGAACCCCAGGTTGTGGTCGTTGTCGATGATGACGGCGCCCTCCAGCTCGCGCAGCCACTGCCCCGTGCCGTCCGTGGAAGCGTTGTCCACGAAGACGAGCTCGTACGGTTCCGGCGTCCAGCGGCGGATGCTCGCCACGCAGGCGCGCGTCGTCTCGAGCCCGTTGCGCACGAGGATGACGATGCTGGTCAGCGGCCGGTCGGCCGGGACGACGGTCACCCGGGTTCCTCCACTGCCTGCTCGCCGGCCCAGCCGGCCCCGACGGCCTCGCGGCGCGGTCGCCCCCCGCGCGGCACGTGTCGCGGCTCGCCGCGCTCGGGGTACGGCAGCTCGACCAGGTCGAAGTCACGGGCCACGATCGCGTCGGCGTAGCCTGCCTGCGCCTCCTCCAGCAACTGCCTCGGGGCGTAGCGCGTGGAGACGTGGGTGAGCGCGAGCATGCCCACCCGCGCCTCGGCCGCGAGGGCGGCGGCGCCGCGGGCGGTCGAGTGCCCGGTCGTGCGGGCCCGTTCCGCGTCCTCGTGCAGGAACGTCGCCTCGTGCACGAGCAGCGTCGCGTCCCACGCAGCCTCGAGCACCGACTCGCACGGGACGGTGTCGCCGGTGTACACGAGGCGCCGGCCCGAGCGGTGCTCGCCCACGACCTCCTCCGCGCGTACGGTGCGCCCGTCGTCGGTCGTGACCTCGCCGCCGCGCTGCAGCACGCCGAGGTCGGGACTGTTGGGGCGCACCCCGAGCGCCAGGGCCGCGTCGATGTCGAAGCGCCCAGGGCGGTCGTCCTCGTCGAGCAGCAGGCCGATGCTGGGCGTGCCGTGCTGGGTCCGAACCGCCTCGATGACGTAGTCGTCGCCCTGCCAGACCGGTCCCGAGCGCAGCTCCAGCACGTCGAGGTCGTACTTGAGGCCGCCGATCACGCGTCCCATGTCGCGCATGAACCGCTCGATCCCCGGCGGCCCCACGATCCGCAGGGGCCGTTCGCGGTCGCGCATCCCGAAGGTCTTGAGCATCCCGGGCAGCCCGAGCACGTGGTCCGCGTGCAGGTGGGTGATGAAGACCAGGTCGACCTCCGCCAGCCCGACCGAGCGCATCAGCTGCCGCTGCGTGCCCTCGCCGCAGTCGACGAGGATGCGCTCGCCGCCGCGGCGGATGAGCACGCTCGACAGGCCGCGCGTCGCCGAGGGCACCGATGCAGCCGTGCCGAGGAAGACGACGTCGAGGTCCATGGCGCCGACCCTACCGGTCGGCCCACGAGCGGCTACTCGCCCATCGACCCCTTGTCATCGTCGGCCGCGGCGTCGGAGACGGTCGTGAAGCCGATGTGGACGTGGTCGTCGTGGTCGGCGAGCGCGAAGGACGGGGCCCCGAGGTCCCAGAGCGAGATCAGCTCGTCCGACTGCATGGCGTCGGGCAGGAGCAGCAGCTCCTTCACGGCGCGGTACGCCCGGCCGCCCCGCTGCTGGTGGCCCAGGATCGACTCCCCGCCCAGGGCGGCGATGTCGGCGGCCTGGCCGTACGAGTGCAGCGACACGTTGCCACTGGCCGTGAAGACACCGTGGCCGCTGATCAGGCAGGAGACCGTGACGGTGCCGAACCGGTTGGCGAGGAACTCGATCGAGACGAGCACGCGCGGATCGATGAGCCCGGCCGCGATGTCGCCGCGACCGCCCTCGTAGATCTCCACGTCCGGGTCGGCGAGGATCCGGTCCTCGAGTGCCTTGCGGGTGGCGGGGTCCTCGAGGCCGGTGACGATGGCCTCGGGGCCGAGGGCGTCGAAGTAGTCCGCGAGGAACCGGGCGCGGCGCGTGAGTGCCTTGCCGTTGTGTCCGCCGAAGTACGCGCGCAGCGCGCCGCCCTTGCTGTCGCGGGCCGTACCGAGGTACGTGGCGACGGTCCGGGCCTGGTCGGCGGAGTTGGCGTGGTCGACGGTGCCGTCACCGTCGCCGTCGGTGCCGTACTTCGACCACGCGGCCGCCGTGAGGCGCCGGCCGACGAGGCTGCCGGCGCTCGGGTCGCCCCAGCGCGAGTCGAGCCAGGCCACCGCGGCCAGGGTCGACCACTCGGTGCCCGTGCCCTTCGCGGCGGCGAACAGCAGGTCGGCCTGCTCCTTCGTCAGGTTGGGCTGCTCCGGGATGCGACCCGCGGGGGTGTAGTGCTCGCGGAACAGGCGGGCGTCACGCTGCGGCGCGGCCCGGTACTGCTTCGCACGCAGTGCCGCGTGTGCCTTGGCGACGGTGGTCGTGGCGGGGATGCGGTGCACGGGCGCCGCCGGAGCCGGCCGGGTCGTGGTCGGCGTCGCGGTGGTCGGCGCGGTGACGTGGCGGATGGGCCGCGTCGCGGTCGGCGGCGTGGGAGTCGTCGGCGTCGTGGCCCCCGGGCGCGTGGGCGCCGGAGACGTGGTGGTGGGCGCCGGGGTGGTCGCCGTCGGTGCGGTCGTGACCGGCGCTGTCTCCGTCGGTGCTGCCGGGGTCGGCGCGGTCGAGGTGGTGGTCGTGCCCGGCGTGGTGGTCGGGGCCGTGTCGGTCGTCGGCGCCACCGGATCGTGGGTCGGCGCCGGATCGGGCGTGGCCGGCGTCGGGGCGGGCGCTACCGTGCATTGGCAGGACGCGGCTGATCTGCGGCTGCAAAACCTGGCAATG
>JAOPYS010000187.1 GCA_025964465.1 Thermoleophilia bacterium | reverse complement strand
CACAGGCGAGCGCAGCTACGGCGAGCAGGGATGGGAGCAGGCGATTCATGCCACCTCGGGCATCGGCGGTTGGGACGCGTCCGTTGAACCGTACGCCCACGCTGGGCAATGCGCAAACCCGCACGGGCACCGGGCATCGACGCCCGGGTACGCTCAATCCACCCCAGCTGGCCTCGGAAGCCGCATGTGGACCCGCGCGGACCAGTCCAGTCCGGGGGCGTCCTGCTCGGCCACGATGACCCGCATGTCGTCGCTCCAGTCGGCCTCCGCCACGACGCGGAACCCGTGTCGCTCGTACCACGGCCGGTTCCACGGCACGTCGCGTTCGGTGTTGAGCACGATGGAGGTGAACCCCTCCTCCCACGCCCGAGCGATCGAGTCGAGGAGCAGGGCGGTGCCGATCCCGCGCCGGCCGTGCGACGGAGCGACCGACACCTGGCCGATGCACCACTCGCCGTCGGATCGTGTCTCGAACAGCCACCCGACGGGTGCACGCGTCCCCGGGTCCTCGGCCACCCACAGGCGGCCACGCTGGATGGCGCGGGCGGCGACGTCGCTCGGGATCGCATCCCCGCCGTCGGCGAGGTCGTGACGGCCGACCGCCGCGTAGGCCCCGTCGGCGTCGCGTTCGATGCGCTGCAGGAGCTCGATCTCGTCGATCCGCGCGGCCCGGATCACGCACGCAGCCGCGTCAGCCACTGGCACCGGCGGCGGCGGCGAGCTCGGCGATGTCCGCGTGCACGGTGCGCGACGCGGCGATCAGGCCGGTGGTGCCGCTCAGGCGCGGGGTCCAGTCGAGCCCGCCGCCGTCGGTCACCACGCCGCCCGCCGCCTGGATGAAGGGCACGCCGACCGCCCAGTCCCACGGGTGGAGCAGCCCAGGCTGGACGTACGCGCCGCAGCGCCCCGAGCCCGTCCAGGCGAGGGAGAGTGCGGCCGAGCCGATCCGGCGCCACGAGCGGAACTGCCGCATGAGCGGCACGAGGGACGGGCCGCCGCCGCCGATGGTGAGCAGCGTCCGCGAGGGGGCGACGCCCTCCCCAAGGTGGATCGGCGCGCCGTCGTGGAACGCACCGCCCTCCCCGTCGGGGTCGCGCTCGAACGAGAACGTCTCCCCCACCATGGGATCGACGATCGCGCCGGCGACGGGCGCGCCGCCCCGCCAGCAGGCGATCGAGACGCAGAAGTGGGGCACGCCGTGCGCGAAGTTGACCGTGCCGTCGAGCGGGTCGACGATCCACAGCTCCTCGGCGGCCTCGGGTCGGACCTCGCTGCGCACGCCGTCGGCGTCGGTCAGGCCGCCTTCCTCCGCCAGCACGAACGCGGACGGAGCGAGCTCGGCGATGCGTCCGAGCACGAGGCGCTCGCTCGCGAAGTCGACCTCGGTGACGACGTCGTAGATGCGGTCGACGTCGTCGGGTTCACCCTTGCCCTGGATCTCGCCCGGGTCACCGAAGCGGCTGCGCAGGAGCGCTGCCGCCTCGAGCCCGATGCGCTCGCAGTCGGCGCGGCGCTGCGTGGCGCTCTCCGCGCTCACTGGTCGCGCAGGAAGGCGGGGATGTCGAGGTCGTCATCGCCGGAGGCCTCGGCGGCGGCGCGCGGCGAGCTCGGCGCGGAGGTGCCGCGGCCCCAGCGGGGCTCGTCGAGCGGGCGCCCGGCCATGGCCTGCGCCGGTCGGCTGCCGCCGTTGCCCTTGCGGTCGAAGCCGGTGGCCACGACCGTGACGCGCACCTCGTCGCCCATCGACTCGTCGATCACGGCGCCGAAGATGATGTTGGCGGAGGAATCGGCGGCGCTCGACACGATCTCGGCCGCCTCGTTCACCTCGAACAGGCCCAGGTCCGGGCCGCCCGTGATGTTGAGCAGGATGCCGGTGGCACCCTCCACGCTCGCCTCGAGCAGCGGGCTGGAGATCGCGCTCTTGGCCGCCTCCGCCGCGCGGTTCTCGGCGCTCGCGGTGCCGATGCCCATGAGGGCCGAGCCGGCGTCGCGCATGATCGTGCGCACGTCGGCGAAGTCGAGGTTGATCAGGCCCGGCACGGTGATGAGGTCGGTGATGCCCTGCACGCCCTGGCGCAGCACGTCGTCGGCCACGCGGAACGCGTCGACGATCGAGGTGTCCTTGCCCACGACCTGCAGCAGCTTGTCGTTGGGGATGACGATGAGCGTGTCGACCTTGTCCTTGAGGACGGCGGTGCCGGCCTCGGCGCTCTGCATGCGCTTGTTGCCCTCGAACATGAACGGCTTGGTGACCACGCCGACCGTGAGCGCGCCGAGCTCGCGCGCGATCTCGGCCACGACGGGCGCAGCGCCCGTGCCCGTGCCGCCACCCTCGCCGGCCGTGACGAACACCATGTCAGCGCCCTTGAGCGCCTCCTTGAGCTCGTCGCGGCTCTCCATCGCCGCTTCCTGGCCGATGGTCGGCTCGGCGCCGGCGCCGAGCCCGCGGGTGAGCTTGGACCCGATGTGGATCTTCACCTGCGCGTCGCACATGAGCAGCGCCTGCGCATCGGTGTTGACCGCGATGAACTCCACGCCCCGCAGCCCGGCGTCGACCATGCGGTTGACCGCGTTGGTGCCGCCGCCGCCGACGCCGACGACCTTGATCACGGCGAGGTAGTTCTTGCTGGTGTCCTGGGTGGGCATCTTGCCGTCACCGGTCCTTGGTCTGGAGGGTCACGGGGAACCTACTAGAGGGCGCGGTCACAATCGCCGCGTGCGGGTCGTTGCGCGCAGGGCGTCACGGCGTCGCCGTGGCCGTCGCGTCGGACGCAGCGGCTGCCGCGGTGGGGTCGTCGAGCTCCTCCGCGGTCGACGCGTCGTCGGGAACCTCGTCGGTCGCGACGTCGTCGACCGGGCCCCGCGGCGCGTGGCACATGGCGCGGTCGTCGCGGCAGAACGCGGCGCGCCCGGCCACGGTCACGTCGATGTAGGCGAGCTTCACGCCGTGGCGGGCGGCGTACTGCTGCACCAGCTCGGCGACGAGCGACTTGGCGCGCAGGGCGGTCGTGCGACCGAAGCGGACTTCCACGTCGCCGTCGAGGTGGCCCACGATGCGCCCGTCACGGACGTCGATCGACTGGTAGACGAGGGTCGAGTCGGCCGCGCGCGCGGCGAGCACCCGCAGCGCCGGCTCGTCGGCGATGTGGTCGCCGGGGTGGGGGTGGCGCCCGACGAGCTGCACGAGCGGCAGCCCCGTCCACTCCTTCGCCTTGGCCCGGGCCAGGACCCGCCCGTCGCGGGCGATCAGCCAGTAGTGGTGCCCGTCGGCGGTGCCGAGCGCCAGCGGCCGGTACTCGACCACGCGCAGCTCGAGCCCGCCGGGCAGGTGGCGCACCACCGATGCCTGGCGCACGAAGGGGAAGCGCTCAATGCGTCGCTCGACGGCGCCCTCGTCCACCGTGTAGACGGTCTTGCCCTCCAGCAGGTGGTCGACGCTGCGCCGCAGCTCCAGGTCCCCGACCGAGCTGGCTCCCGTCACCTCGACGTGGCGGATGCGGAACGCGTCCGAAGCAGGCACGACGAGCCACGCCGCTCCCACCGCGACCAGCAGGGCGAGCACCAGCCCGACGCGGATGCGCCGCTGCAGCACCTGGCGGCGTCGAGCCGACGCGCGGCGGCCAGCTTCACCGGTCGGCGCGGCGGTGCCCCGCGCTCCGTCCGTCGTGCGGTTCACCCCGCGACCGCGCGATCCGTCGCTCGCCTCCATCGCTCGGTCCGTCGTCCCGGCAGCGCGCCGCGTGCGGGCTGCCACCGCGCGGCCCGCGCCGCCGAGCGCCGGCGCCCGCGAGCCGAGGCGCGCGACGGGTCGGACGATCCCGCCCAGCAGCACGCCCACCTCGTGAGCCACGCCGCCGACCACGCCCACGGCACGCCGCGGGATGGACGTCACCGTTCGCGCGATCCACACCACGAGGCCCTCGTGCCGCTCTCGGGCAGCGGTCGCGCCCGCGCCCCCGGCGGCCCTGGCGCGCGTCGCGGGCACGGGCCGCGCACGCGTCGTCCGCTCCGGCTGCGTGCGCTTCGTCCGCTCCGGTTGCGTCCGCGTCGCCCGCTCCGGCCGCGAGCGCGTCGCCCGCTCAGGCTGGGTGCGCTTGGCCCGCTCCGGCTGCGTGCGCGTCGTCCGCTCCGGTCGGTCGCGCTCCGTCCGCTCAGGTCGCGCCGCGCGTTCCGGCGCGGTGCGACGCTGGGCCTCGCGCGCGAGCCGGTCGCGTTCGCGTCGCTCCCGCGCCGCCGCCGCGTCGTCGCGCCGGGACCCGCCCGACGGCGTGCGCGCGCTCACGTGGCACCGTCCGACGCGAGGCCGTCGTGGAGCGGCCGGTACCCGTCGGGTGCGAGCAGGTGCACCTCCGTGTGCAGCTCGACGCCGAAGCGCTCGAGCACCTGCTCGCGTGCCAGCTCGATGAGCCCGACGATGTCGGCGGTGGTGCCGCCCTCGTCGTTCTCGATGAAGTTGCCGTGCACCGGTGAGATCCGCGCACCGCCGATGCGGGTGCCCTTGAGCCCGACCCGCTCGATGAGCGCGCCGGCGCCGAGGGGAGCGCCGTCCTCGCCGAGCGCATCCGGGCTCGCACCCTCGGCGTGGCCGGTGGGATTCTGGAACACGCTGCCGAACGACCGGGCCGCCCTCGGCTGCGATGCCGAACGGCGCGCCTGCATCTCCTTCACGCGGTCGCGGATCGCTGCGGGGTCGTCCTTCGCCAGCGCGAGCTCGACCTCGGACACGACCTCGCCCCACGCGATGTTGGTGTGGCGGTAGCGCATGTCCAGGTCGGCGGGCACGACCTCGCGGACCCCGCTCGATCCCACCAGTCGGGCCCGCAGCAGCACGTCGCGCATCTCGCCGCCGTACGCGCCGGCATTCATCTTCAGCGCGCCGCCGGCCGTGCCCGGGATCGCGCACGCGAACTCGAACCCGGCGAGGCCGGCCTCGCGCAGCAGGCGCACCGCCGCGGCGAGCTTCGCGCCACCGCCGAGCACCACTCGGGCGCGTTCCTCGTCGATCTCGATGCGCTGCAGCTCCCCCGCGAGGCGAAGTGCGAGGCCGCCGAATCCGGCATCGTCGACGAGCGAGTTGGAGCCGAGCCCCACCACCGCGACCGGCAGCCGCTGGGCGCGGGCCCAGGCCAGCGCCTCGACCAGCTGCTCCTCCCGCTCGACCGTGGCGAAGAACCGCGCCGGCCCGCCGGTGCCGATCGTGGTGAACCGGTTGAGGGGAACTTCGCGCTCCATCCACTCGGGCGCAGCACCGGCCCCCTGCTCGATCGAGTCGAGCAGCCGTGGGGCGAGCTGCGTGATGCTGCCCGCCCCCATCGTGATGAGGACGTCTCCCGGCATGGTCTCGTCGACGATGGTAGCGACGTCGCCCGTCGCAGGGTCGGCCACCCCGACCCCCGCATACACGAGCGGGGCGCGGTCCACGACCGCATCCGCGATGAGCCGCTCGGTGACGCCCGCCACCGGCGCCTCGCGCGCACCGTAGATCGGCAGCACCCACGCACGGTCCGCGCGGCCGAGGGCGTCCGCGAACTCCGACCACAGGGCCTCGGTGCGCGAGTACAGGTGCGGCTGGAACGCTACCAGCACCCGACCCTCGCGCTCGCGGGCCCGCACGCGGGCCCCCTCGATGGCGGCGGCCACCTCCGTCGGGTGGTGCGCGTAGTCGTCGACGACGAGCACGCCCTGCGCCTCGCCGATCACCTCGAACCGTCGCCCCACGCCCGTGAAGTCCCCGAGCGCCGCGGTCGCCGCCTCGCGGTCCACGCCGAGCGCCTCGAGCGCGGCGATCGCGCCCAGCGCGTTGAGGGCGTTGTGGCGACCGGGCACCGCGAGCCGCGCGGACATCGCCTCGACCTCGGCGGGGTCGGTGCCGAAGCGCACGACCCGGCCGCGTGCGTGGCGCGCGAGGCGGTCGAGCGCGGCACCCGGCCCGGCGACGAGCACCTCGGGGCGACGCGACCTGACCCACTCGGCGAACAGCTCCTCCACCTCCTCGTCGCTGGTGAAGGTGTGGTGGTGGTCGCGCTCGATGTTGGTCACCACGGCCACGCGGCAGTGCAGGTGCAGCAGCGTGCGGTCGCTCTCGTCACCCTCGACGAGGAACGGCCCGGCGCCCACGAGCACGTTGGTCGCCGACCCGTCCGGGCCGAGCCCCGGCATGGTGGCGCCGAGCGCCGCCGCCGGGTCGAGGCCGAGCGCCGCGCAGGCGTGCGCGAGCATGCCGGTGGTGGTCGACTTGCCGTGCGCCCCGGCGACGACGACGGTGTCGGGCCGCAGCTGGGTCAGCTCGCCCAGCAGCTCGCCGCGCAGCACGACGCGGCATCCCAGTTCGCGCGCGCGCGCGAGCTCGGGGTGGTCGGTGGGGAGCGCGCTGGATGCGACCACCTCCATCCCGGGGCGCACGTGTGCGGCGTCGTGGCCGAGCGCCACGTCCACGCCGGCCGCGCGCACGAGCTCCGCGTAGGCCGAATCGGCCTGGTCGCACCCCGACACCTCGGCGCCCCAGGCGCGACACACCTGCGCCAGCGCGCTCACGCCTGCCCCGCCGATGCCGAGCAGGTGGAACCGCCGTCCGACCAGCGGTCGGGTCGGATCGTCCACGCGTCCCGCGCGCCGGGCGTGCGCGCCGCCGCATTGCGCGACGATCGTCGCGATCCGTGCGGCGGCGTCGGGGCGGGCCATCCCTGCGATGCGGCGTTCGAGCTCGCCGAGGCGATCCTCGCCCGCCGCGCAGAGCAGCGCCTCCACCTCCGACCGCAGTCGGTCCGGCTCGAGGTCGGCATCGGTCACCACGACTGCCGCGCCGCGGTCGCCGAACCACGCCGCGTTGCGGGTCTGGTGGTCGCCGGTGACGTGCGGGCTCGGGACCAGGATCGACGCTCGCCCCACGGCCGCCAGCTCGAACACGCTGCCGCCGGGCCGGCTGACGACGAGGTCCGCGCCCACGAGCAGCGCGGGCATGTCGTCGCAGTACTCGACGAGCCGGTACCGGTCGCTCCCGTACGTGCGGCCCGCGAGGCCGGGGTGGTCGCGCCGCCCCGTGACGTGCACGACCCACAGCTCGCGCCCGTCGACGCGCGGATCCGCGTCCGCGCCCCACGCCCCGTACGCCGACTCGTTGAGGCGGGTCGCGCCGCCCGACCCGCCCACGATCGTCACGACGAGCGCGTCGTGGGGCACTCCGAGGGCATCTCGCGCCGCGTCGCGACCGGCGCGACCCTGCGCCGCGAGCGTCGCGAACCGCGGCTCGACCGGTCGCCCCACGACCTCCTGGCGCCGACGCATCCGCGGCAGCGGATACGCGGTGCACAGTCGCCGCGACAGCCGTCCGCTGATGCGGTTGGCGAGCCCCAGGTGCGCATCGGCCTCCGTCGTCACGACCGGGATGCGCAACAGCCGCGCAGCCACCGCCGCCGGCGCGCTGA
>JAOPYS010000147.1 GCA_025964465.1 Thermoleophilia bacterium | reverse complement strand
CGGACGTCGCCTCGATCAGCGTGGGGGAGGGCAACTCCTACGGGCACCCGACCGCCACGACGCTGCACGCCCTGGACGCCGCCGGTGTGGAGGTCCACCGCACCGACCGTGAAGGGACGATCGTCTTCGAGAGCGACGGGCACCTCATCTCGCTGCTCGGCTGAGTCCCGCCCGGGACGCAGCACCCGGTCGGATAGCATCGGGATCGGATGCCCGCCCTCGAACCCGCCTACCTCGTGCTCGGCACCGACCTCGCCAAGGTGGCGGTCGTGCTCGACCGCCTGCGCGCGCACTTCCCGCCCGAGGCGATCGAGGCGCAGCCGGCGGCGTCGGGCAGCGCCCGCGCGCTCGTGGATTCGTTCATGACGATGGGCCTGCTCGCCGAGCAGCGGCTGGTCATCGTCACGGCTGCGCACGACTGGCCGGCCGACGACGTCTCGCTCGTGCTGACGTACCTCGAAGACCCCGCGCCCGACGTCGTGCTGCTGCTGGTGGCCGACAAGCTCGCGGCGAACAGCCGCCTGCGCAAGGCCTTCGCCAAGCCGCGGCTGATCGAGTGCGCCGGGCCCGGCACCCCCGTCGAACTGCGCGAATGGGCCGAGCGAGTGTTCTCCGCCAGCGGCGCCCGCGGCGACCGCAACGCGGTGAAGCGGCTGATCGAACTGTGCTGCGGCATCGACCTGGCCGACAAGCGCGCCGTGAAGGAGCTCGACGGCAGCGACCTCGCCCGCCTGCGCACCGACGTGGAGATGATCGCCACCTACGCGGGCGAGGATCCGGTGACGGTGGAGATGGTGGAGATGCTCGCCACGCGCGTCACCGACGAGAAGGTCTGGGGCATCGGCGATGCCTGGGCCAGCCGTGACCGTGCGGCGTTCCTCGGGCTCGTGGAGGACCTGCTGCGCCAGCGCGAGCATCCCGTGCGCCTCGTCGGCGCGCTCGGCCGTCACCTGCGCCAGGTCAACGACGCGCACCACCTGCTCGCCACGATGGGCCCGGGCCGTGCGCTCGACGCGCTCGTGGCGGCGGGCGCCAACCAGTGGGCGGCCAAGAAGGTCGTGCAGCAGGCGCAGAAGGTCTCCACGCCGCACGTCGACGCCGCCCTCTCGCGCATCGCGCAGCTCGACGCGGAGCTCAAGGGTGCATCCACCCTCGGCGGGCGCGTCGGCGAGGACGCCGGTGCCGGCGCCCGCATCGTGCTGGAGCGCGGCCTCCTCGAACTGGTCTGAGTCGGTCAGCTCGAGGAGCGGACGGAACGTTGCTGTCGTCCTGCGACCGGAACGTACCGCCGGCTCGGGAAGACACCGAGGGGCGCCGCTCGCGCGACGCCCCTCGGGGAACCTTCGACCTGCCGGGGCAGGCTACTCCTTGGGCTCGGTGGCCTCGGCGTCGTCCGCAACCTCGGCCGGAGCTTCGTCGGCAGCCGGAGCCTCGTCCTCGGCAGGAGCGTCGTCCTCGGCCGGCACGTCCGCCTCGGCGGTCGCGTCGGCGGCCGGAGCCTCGACCTCGGCGACCGGGGTCTCCTCGACCGCGGTCTCCTCGACCGTCTCCTCGACGATCTCGGGCTCGGCGACGGGTGCCTCGGCCTCCGCCTTCTTGGCGGGAGCCTTCTTCGCCGCGGGCTTCTTGGCGCCGGCCTCGACCTTGGGCTTGCGCACCGGGGTCGTCTTCTTCT
Source organism: Thermoleophilia bacterium (assembly GCA_025964465.1). Classification (GTDB taxonomy): domain Bacteria; phylum Actinomycetota; class Thermoleophilia; order Gaiellales; family SKUG01; genus JAGQUL01. Next base: position 17,022 of record JAOPYS010000147.1, on the reverse strand, counting down.
TGGCCTTGCGCGTCGTCGCCGCGTCGGTCTTGGCCTCCTGCAGCAGCATGCGTGACGCGCGCGCCTTCTTGCGCGCGGCCGTGTTGCGGTGCAGGGCGCCGCGCGTGACGGAGCGGTCGATGAGCTTCACGAGCTCGACGTGCGTGGCGCCAGCAACATCCTTGTCGCCGGTGTCCACGGCGAGCTGGAGCTTGTTGAACAGCGTCTTGGTCGTCGAGCGGTAGCGCAGGTTCTGCATGCGCTGGCGCTGGGCGAGCCCGATGCGCTTCTTCTGCTGCTTGATGTTCGCCATGTGCGGCTGGGCCTTTCGCGGGGGTCGTGGAAGCGTGAAGCCGCGGGCGCGCAACGACGCGCTCTGACGGACAACCGCAGCATCGTAGCAGGTGTCGGGCCCTGCCTGCGATACTCGCGCGTCCGTGGAGGAGGACCCACCCCAACCGGAGACCGCCCCGGCGGCCACCACCAACGCCGAGCCCGGCGCGCCCGCCGGCGAGCGGCAGCGCATCCGCGCGGCCACCATCCTCTTCTCGCTCGCCACCGCGTCCTCGCGCGTGGCCGGCCTGCTGCGCGAGATGGTCACCGCCGCGCTCATCGGCGCGACGACCACCTACTCCGCCTTCATCGTCGCCAACCAGATCCCGAACCTGCTGCGCTCGCTCGTCGCCGATTCCGCGCTGAGCGCGGCCTTCGTCCCGGTGTTCACCGAGCTCGACGAGCGCGGCGAGCGCGACCGCGCCTGGCGCGTGGCCGGCGCGGTCTGCGGCGTCATCATCGCCGTCCTCGGCCCGCTCACGGTGCTCGCGATGATCCTCGCGCCGCACGTCGTCGGGCCCTTCCTCGACGACACGTTCACCCCGAGCCAGGTCCGCGACACGGTCCAGCTCGCGCGCGTGCTCATGCCGATCGTGCTCATCCTCGCCCTGTCCGGCGTCGTCGTCGGCATCCTCAACACGCACGGGCGGTTCGGCGCCGCGGCCCTCGCGCCCGTGTTCTGGAACGCCGTCATCCTCATGTCGCTCGCGGTGGCCGTCGTCATCACCGACGACCCGCGCCGCCAGGTCGTCATCTACGCGATCGGCACCGTCGTGGGCACCGTGGTGCAGGCCGTGCTCCCCGTCCCGTGGCTGCGCGGGCTGGGCGGGAGCATCCGGCTGCGCTCCACGTGGCGCGACCCCAAGGTGCGCGAGGTCTTCGTGCTCATGCTCCCCGTGACGCTCAGCCTCGGGCTCATCAACGTGCAGCAGCTGATCAGCGCGCTGCTCGCCGCCAAGGTCGACGCGAACACGGGTGCCTGGCTCTCCGGGCTCGACGCCGGCGCGGGCCCCGCCCTGCTCGACAAGGCGTTCCGCATCTACATGCTCCCGCAGGGGATCTTCTCCGTCGCCGTGACGACTGTGGTCTTCCCGACCCTGGCGCGCATGGTCGCGCGCGGCGACCGAGCCGGCTTCGCCGAGACGGTGGACGCCGGCCTGCGCCAGATCCTGATGCTGCTCGTGCCCAGCAGCGTCTTCCTCGCCGTGATGTGCGAGCCCGTCACGCGGCTGCTCTACCAGTACCACGCCTTCAACGCCGACCAGACGCGCGCGGTCGCGCTCGTGCTGGTGGCGTTCGCGCTCGGGCTCACCTTCAACGGGCTCACCCTGCTGCTGATCCGCTCGCTCTTCTCGCTGCGCCTGACCTGGCTGCCGACGATGGTGAGCGTGGCCACGCTCGCGGTGAACCTCGTGGTGGCGATCGCCAGCTACCGCACCTTCGGCGTGCTCGGCATCGCGCTGGCCACGAGCGTCGCCAACGTGGTCGGGGTCGTGCTGCTGTACGTGCTGCTGAGCCGGCGCACCGAGCCGCTCGGCACGGCCCGCACGGTCGTGGTGGCCGTCGGCACGCTCGTCGCCGCGTGCATCGCCGTGGGCCTGGCGGCCGCGGCCTACTACCTCGCGTGGGAGCCGCTGGCCGGGGACGGCATCCTCGCCACGCTGGCGGGCGTCACTGCCGCGCTGGGCATCGCGGCTCCGATATACCTCGAGGTCGGAGCACGCCTCGGCGTGGTGCGCCGCGGGCTGCTCGCCAGCCTGCGCCGCCGCCGCGCCTGAGGAGGCACACACATGCAGCGAGACGATCGACGACAGGCGCCCGGCAACGGGGTGGAGGAGTGGGACGACGCGGACGACGCGGCGCCCGGCTTCGACGCGCGCGACCTCGTGCGCCTGCACCCGCGCCTGCTGCTGGCGTCGCTGCTCGTCTCGCTCGTGATGGTGCCGGTCGGCATCTTCGTCGCGGCGATCGGCGTCTGGGTGCTCGAGTTCTCGGGCGGCGCCGCGCACGATACGAGCGTCGTGGTCGCGATCGCCGGCTACCTCGTCTCGGACTTCTGGGGCGGCGGCATCGTGACGACCCTCACCCGGGCGCGCCCGCCGCAGGTCGCCGCCTCCTGGACGCTCGCGCGCCTGCTCGTGCTCGGGCTGTTCGTGCTCGTCGCGCCGACCCTGGCCCCCGTCCTGCCCGTGCAGCTGCTGCTCGCGGTGCCGGTGGCCTACGCCGGCGCCCGCGTCGCGCGCAAGCAGGCATCGCTGCGCCGCCAGATCCGGGCCGAGCAGGAGGCGCTCGCGGCCGCGGCCGCCGCGCCTGACGCCGCTCCCGCCGGCCCGGAGCGCGACGTCGCGCTGCGGTGATCGCGATGGGTCCCTCGATCGACTTCCTCGGCGTGCAGACCCAGGTGCTGGAGCCGTCACCGATCCCGCTCGTCATGTGCGTGGGCGCGGCGCTGCTGTACCTGCGGGCGTGCTCGATCCTCGCCGGTCGCGGCCGCCGCATCCCGGTCGTGCAGCGCGTCTCCTACATGACGGGGCTCGCCCTCATCCTGCTGGCGACGCAGACGTTCATCGATCCTGTCGGCGAGCACTCGCTGCTGTCGCTGCACATGCTCCAGCACCTGATGATCGCCGACCTGCCGGCGCCGCTGCTGCTGTGGGGCGTGCGCGCGCCGCTGCTCTACTTCTTCTGGCCCAAGCGCGTCATGGTCACGGTCGCGCGCATCCAGCCCGTGCGCGCGGTGTGGGCGTGGCTTCGCACGCCGCGCGTGGCCCTCGCGGTGTGGCTCGTCACGCTCTACGCCTGGCACATCCCCGTGCTGTACGAGGCGGCGCTCACGCACCGGCTCGTGCACGACCTCGAGCACTTCTCCTTCGCCGCCACCGGCATCCTCGCCTGGTGGCCGCTGCTCGACCCGACGCACCACCGGGTGGAGGGCCGCATCTGGAAGGCGGGCTACGTGTTCGGCGCACGGATGATCGGCGGCATCCTCGGCATCCTGCTCATCAGCTGGCCGGGGCAGGTCTACTCGACCTACGGTGACCGGGCCGCGGCCTACGGGCTCGACGCCCTCGCCGACCAGCAGGTCGCCGGCGGCATGATGATGGTCGTCGACTCGCTCGTCGTGCTCGTCGGCGTCACGTACTTCCTCGTGACGATGGACCGTGGCGCGGAGCGCACCAACGACCTCGACAACCCCGTCGTCGCCGCGGCGATCGCCCGCGCCGCCCAGGAGCGCGGCGGCAGCGAGCGCGACCGCGCCAGCACCCCCGGCTGACCGCCCGGCGCGGCGCCTGCGGCATGCGTTGCACGTCAGGGCCCCGATGAGTCCCTCGGTGTGCAACGCATGCCCGGTCCGTCCATTGGGCGCTCGATGCGTTGCGCGCCGTGCTCGCGGGTGAGCACCGGGTGCAACGCATGCCGGGGAAGGCGGCCCGGCGCTGGGCGGGAGCGGCGGCGGCGTGCGAGCGCCGGCCCCGCGCACGGTAGGATGCCCGGACGCCCATGGCCGCCGATCCCTCCCGCATCCGCAACTTCTCGATCATCGCCCACATCGACCACGGCAAGTCGACGCTGGCCGACCGCATCCTGCAGATGACCTCCACCGTCGCCGGGCGCGACATGAAGGAGCAGCTGCTCGACTCGATGGACATCGAGCGCGAGCGCGGCATCACCATCAAGAGCGCCCCCGTGCGCGTGCTCTACACGGCGCGTGACGGGCTCGAGTACCAGCTCAACCTGATCGACACGCCCGGGCACGTGGACTTCACCTACGAGGTCTCGCGCTCGCTCGCCGCGTGCGAGGGCGCGCTGCTCGTGGTCGACGCCGCCCAGGGCATCGAGGCGCAGACGCTGGCCAACGCCTACCTCGCGCTCGACAACAACGTCGAGATCGTGCCGATCATCAACAAGATCGACCTGCCCGCCGCCGACCCGGAGCGCGTCGCGAAGGAGGTCTCGGACCTCACCGGCGACGAGCCCGACGGCATCCTGCGCATCAGCGCCAAGACCGGCCTGGGCATGGAGGAAGTGCTGGAGGCGATCGTCACCAAGATGCCGCCGCCGCCGGACCCCGACCCCGAACTGGAGCTGCCGCTCGCCCAGCGCCCGCCGCGCGCGCTCATCTTCGACTCCAAGTTCGACCAGTACCGCGGCGTCATCACCTTCATCCGCATGATCGACGGCACCCTGCGCAAGCGCGAGCGCGCCCTGGTCATGCAGGCCGGCATCAACTGCGAGATCGACGAGATCGGCTGCTTCTCGCCCGAGATGGTCCCCACCGACGAGCTCGGCCCGGGCGAGGTCGGCTACATCATCACCGGCCTCAAGGACCTCTCCGACCTCGCCGTCGGCGACACGGTCACCGCGCGCGACCGTCGCGCCGAGGAGCCGCTCGAGGGCTACGAGCAGATCAAGCCCATGGTCTTCTGCGGGCTCTTCCCGATCGAGGCCGCCCAGTACCCCGAGCTGCGCGACGCGCTCTCCAAGCTCAAGCTCAACGACGCCGCGCTCGCCTACGAACCGGAGAGCTCCAACGCGCTGGGCTTCGGCTACCGCGTCGGGTTCCTCGGCCTGCTGCACATGGAGATCGTGCGCGAGCGCCTCGAGCGCGAGTACGACCTGGACCTGCTGGCCACGCCACCCAACGTCGAGTACAAGATCCGGGTGAAGAACGAGACCGAGTACACGGTCGTGCGCAACCCGGTGGACATGCCGGCGAGCGGCGACTACGAGGAGATCCTCGAGCCGATCGTCAAGGCCACCGTCATCGTCCCCAAGGAGTACGTCGGGCAGGTGATGGAGCTGACACAGGAGAAGCGCGGCACCTTCATCGACATGCAGTACCTGAGCGAGCAGCGCGTTCAGCTCAAGTACTACCTCCCGCTCGCGGAGATCGTCCTCAACTTCTTCGACCAGCTCAAGAGCCGCACCAAGGGCTACGCCTCGTTCGACTACGACGTGGACGAGCACCAGCCCGGCGACCTCGTGCGCCTGGACATCCTCCTCAACCACGAGAAGATCGACGCGCTATCGCTCATCTGCCACAAGGACAAGGCCTACTACCAGGGCAAGGCGCTGGTGGAGGCGCTGCGCAAGAAGATCACGCGCCAGTTCTTCGACGTGCCGATCCAGGCTGCGATCGGCGCCAAGATCATCGCCCGCGAGACGGTCAAGGCCAAGCGCAAGGACGTGCTCGCCAAGTGCTACGGCGGTGACATCTCGCGCAAGCGCAAGCTCCTCGAGAAGCAGAAGAAGGGCAAGAAGCGCATGAAGATGATCGGCAGCGTGGAGATCCCCGCCGAGGCGTTCCTGTCCGTGCTCGACATCGACTCCGACCCCGAGAAGTAGTCGGCAGGAGCCCACGGCCGGTCATCCGAAATTCGGCTCGGTCGTCGAACCGTTCGTGCCGATGCATCCATCGTGCGTGTGCCCTCGACACGATGCTCCGTCCCACCCGCCGTCGTCGGCCTGCGTCGCCGCGCCGTGTTCGTGGTCGCGCTGGTGGTGGCGACGTCGGCCTGGGGCAGTGCGCTTCCGTCGGACGCTGCGACGTCATCGGTCGTGGTGACGATGGACGTCGCCAGTGCGACCACCCTCACCCCGGGGGGCTGTGCCACGGCGACCCCGGGCGTGACCGATTTCGGCATCGTGCAGCCTGGGACCAGCGTGACGACCACCATCGACTGCACCATCCTGTTCGGATCCTCGAACGACAGCAGCTCGCTGCACATTGCGCAGCTCGATGGCGCCGGCGATGCCATGCGGGCTGCACCGACGTCCGCCGTGGTGGGTGAGTGGCGGCTCAATGGCGTGGGGGCAGAGTCGAACGGGGGCGTGCCGGCGGTGCCCGCGGGAACGATGTCCTGGCTGCCCACCGGCGGGCCGCCGGGGCTCGGCGGGGCGGCGTCGCTGAACGGCGGGCAGTTCGACGTCGCGGAGGTGCCCGGGTTCAACGACCCGACGTTCACGATCGAGGCGTGGTTCCGCCATTCGGCTCCGATCGGCGCCGGGGCGTACGAGACGATCGTCGCGCGTCGACCGGGGGGCGGTGGGCCCGTCCAGTTCACCCTGCGCTTCGAGAGCGGCCCGACCATCAACATGAAGGTTTCCGGGAACGGCAACACGAGTTCGGCGTACCTCTACGAGCCGACCGCCCTCAACTACAACGACGGTGCCTGGCACTACATGGTCGGCACCGTGGATGCCGCGAACGTGGTGCGGCTGTACCTCGACGGAGCACTGCGCGACCAGGGGACGCTGACGGGACCCGCTGACGTCCTCTCGGGACCCATCTCGATCGGCAACGAATGGGCGAGCGGCGGGCAGCAGTTCCACGGCGACATCGACGAGGTCCGATTCAGCAGCGTTCCGCGCACCGCCGCCGAGATTCGCAGCTACTACCTCGGTCGCGTGCAGGACTTCGGTGCCGCTGCCGGCACGGACTGGGCAGGGTCGGCCGGGTTCTTCGCGACCTGCCTGCGCGGGGCGAGCGGTGGCGCCATGCTGAATGGCACGACGTGGTCGACGGGAACGTGCGCCGGCGCCAATGGCGCGGGCTGGCGGGCGGTATCGCCGAGCACGGGTAGTGCCTCCGCCATCGTGGCGCGCTCGACCGCTGGCACGACCACCGCCCGGGCCGACCTGCGCTTCGCGGTGTCGGTGCCGCCCGCCACCCCGCCCGGCTCCTACTCCGCGCCGCTCGAGGTGATGGTCATCGCGCCGGCTGCGTGACCAGTGTCAGGCGAGTCGCTTGAGGAACTTCGACCGCACCCAGGACGTCGCGCGCTCCTGCACGGATCCGGCGCCGGTCGCCGCCTGGCCCGTCGCCCGCACCTGGTCGGCGACCTCGCGCAGCGCGGCCACGGTGGAGGGGTCGTCCACGAGCGCCCCGATCTCGCGCGACGGATAGATGTTGGACGCGCGGTTCATGGCACGCGGGGTGAGGTGGGCGGAGCCCAGGTACGCCTGCTCGGAGCCCACGACGAGGTTCACGTGCGAGTGGTGCGCCGGGTCGAGCAGGTGCAGGAGGTCGACCTTGGAGCTGCGCAGCGTCGCCTCGACCTCCGGGTCCATGTCGCGCGCCACGACCGACACGGGGATGTGCTCGGCGCGAGCGGCGAGCATGGACGCCAGCTCCGGGTCGCGGAAGGCCTTCGTGACGACGTCGAGGCGCACCGGCTCGGTGGCGATGAACTGCTCGAGCGATTCGGTGAGGTGGGTGACGTGCAGCGCCGGGTCGTTGACGAGCAGGCCCGCGGCCTTCGCGTCCGCCGCCGCGACGCGGCCCGCCGGCACGTCGTGGCGGAACGCCGCGCGCTCCAGCCGCTCGTACGCCTCGGGCGCGGCCCCGTCCATGAGCACCGCGACGTCGTTGCGCTTGAGGGTGGGCTTGCCGATCGCGCCGGTGCCGACGAGCATCCGCTCGCCGTCGACCGACATGGCCTTGCCGTGCTGCATGACCCAGGTGCGGTGGAACTGCACGCCGACGTCCTGGAGGGGAGCTTTGTTGATGCCCTTGGCCGGCTTGTAGAAGGAGTGGAGCAGGTCGACCTCGACCCCGCGGCCGCGGACCTCGCGCGCCGCATCGACGACGCCCTCCTCGGTGAAGCGGAACGCATCGCCGACGACGTGGTGGTTCGCGCTGCGGACCAGCTTCGCCAGCCCCGCCATGCTCTCCGCGCCATCCCTGAACACGCCCGTGATCACGAACCCAGCCCCTTGTCCCGTCTCCCCACCGAACTATCGCGTGCAGCTTGACGCAGGTTTCAGCCGGGGACGGGTGCGCGCGCACCGGCGTCGAATCCGCGCTCGTGGACGGCCATCTCCGGACGAATGCGACCGGCGTGGTCGGGTTCGCGCGGAAGTGTTCGGAGGGAGCGCGCAGGAGGGCCCGCGCCCGCGAATCGACGGCGACCGCACCCAGTGGCGTCGGGCTGCACGCACTGCTAGGTTCCCGCGCGAGTGGCCGTGGGGACGGTCGCCAGTGGGAGGGGGAACTCGAGTGCACATCGCGCCCGTGGTTGATCGAAGGTACGCCGCTGCGCCGGTCGCGTCGTGGTGGGCGCAGGCACCGAGCCTGCTGCAGGCAGGGTCCGGGGCTGCGTTCGCGCCGCGCCCGCACGTGCCGAAGGCACCAGCGACGGGGGGTTCCGGCTGGGTGGAGTTCGGCCGGGTCAAGGACCGCCGGCTCGACGAGATCAGCGGCGTGGTGGCGAGCCGCACGCAGCCCGGCGTGCTCTGGGTGCACAACGACTCGGGGGACAAGGCGCGCGTCTTCGCGCTCGCCCCGGACGGTGCGGTGATCGGCGAGGTCAAGGTCAACGGCGCCGACGCCAAGGACTGGGAGGACATCGCGATGGGCCCCGGCCCCGCGGGCTCACCCGCCGGCACGCCGTGGCTCTACGTCGGCGACATCGGTGACAACCACACGTGGCGGGATGGCGTGCAGGTGTACCGCTTCCCCGAGCCGAAGGCCGCCGACGGCGCCGTCGACGCCCAGCGCATCGACCTGCGCTACGGCGACGGTCGTGCCCACAACGCCGAGGCGATGCTCGTCGACCCGCGCACGGGCGACCTGCTCATCGTGACCAAGGTGTCGTCCGCCGGCGGCGCGCAGCTGTTCCGCGCCACGGCCGCCGACCTCGCGACCGGCACGGCCACGCTCCAGCCGCTGGGGGTCGTCTCGACCGGGCCGCTCGTCACCGGTGGCGACGTGTCGATGGACGGCTCCAAGGTGGTGCTGCGCACCTACGAGGGCGCGTACGCGTGGCAGGTGCACACGGGCGAGTCGGTCGCCGAGGCGATGCTGCGCGCCCCGACCCGGTTCGAGGCACCGTCGTCGGAGGCGATCTGCTTCACGCCGGACGCGTCCGCGTGGATGTCGATCTCCGAGGGCTCCAACGTGCCGATCTGGCGCGAGCAGGTGCCGGCCATCCCGACCGTCGGCAGCGGCCCCGACTTCTTCTGACGGATACTGTGGGCGCGTGCCCACCGAGCAACCCCGCAGCCTGTACGTCCACGTGCCGTTCTGCGCGCACCGGTGCGGGTACTGCGACTTCGTGACGACGAGCCGCAGCCCCGAGCTGCACGAGCGCTACGTCGCTGCGCTCGCCCGCGAGCTGGAGTTCCAGGGCGGGCCGCCGCCGGGCGGGTTCGACACCGTCTTCGTGGGCGGCGGCACGCCGACGCTGCTGGAGCCGGGCCCGATGGAGTCGCTGCTGCGGTGGACCGGGTCGGTCGCGGCCCCCGGCGCCGAGGTGACGATCGAGTGCAACCCCGAGACCGTCGACGCCGCGCTCGCCGCGCGCCTCGTCGCCGGGGGCGTGTCGCGCGTGTCGCTCGGAGCGCAGTCGTTCTCCGCGCCCGTGCTCGCCACGCTCGAGCGCCGGGCCGACCCCGAGACGGTGCGGCGCGCGGTGGGCACGCTGCGCGACGGCGGGATCGAGCGCCTCTCCCTCGACCTGATCTGGGGCGTGCCCGGCCAGACGCCGGCGGACGTCGCCGCCGACCTCGCCGCCGCACTGGAGCTGGGGCCCGACCACCTCTCCGCCTACGAGCTGGAGTTCAAGCCCGGCACCCGCCTGGCCCACCGCCACGGCACCGACGTGGACGTGGCCGTGGGGGAGGCGTCCGACGACCTCTACGACCTCGTGGTCGACACGCTCGAGGCGGCCGGGTGGTGGTGGTACGAGACGGCGAACTTCGCCCGCACCGCGCAGGAGCGGTGCCGACACAACCTCGCCTACTGGACCGCCGCGTCGTGGCTCGGCGTCGGGGTGGGGGCGGTCGGGACGCGACCGGGGGAGGGACCGGGGTCGCTCCTTCGCCGCGCCAACCTCCCCAACGTCCCGCGCTGGCTGGCGGCGGTCGAGGCCGGGGAGCTGCCGCCCGCGCGCATCGAGCAGGTGGAGCCGGACGTGGCCCGCAGCGAGCGGGTGATGCTCGCCCTGCGCCTGGACGAGGACCTCGTGGTGGAGACGCGCGACGTGCTCGACGGTATCGTGGACCCGGGCGGCCTCGAGCGCCTCGTCGACCTGGACCTCGGTACGGTCGAGACGGTCGCCGACGCCGACGGCGTGTCACGTGGGGCCGTCCGGGTGCGGCTCAACCGCCGCGGACGGATGCTCGGCGGCTCCGTCGGCACGCTGCTGCTCGACCCCTGATCGGGGTGGGGTGGACCGGCCTGTCACAATTCGGGTCGATGACGCTCACACCCCGACAGGCCCGGATCCTCACCGCCGTGGTGGAGGGCCACCACGCGACCGGTCGCCCGGTGGGGTCCAAGGCCATCGTCGACTCCGGCACGGTCGACGCGTCCTCGTCCACCGTCCGCTACGAGCTGGGCCGTCTGGAGGCGCTGGGGCTGCTCGAGCACCCGCACACCTCGGCGGGCCGCGTGCCGACGGACCTCGGGTACCGCACGTACGTCGACTCGCTCATGGCGTCGGACCGCGGCCGCGCGCCGCAGCGCCGCACGGCGCCGCTGGTGGACGACCCCGGCACGCGCATCGAGGAAGCCCTGCGCGAGACCACGCGCCGGCTCGCCGACGCCACCGGGCTGCTCGCGGTGATCACCTCGCCCCGCCCGAGCGGCGCGGTCATCCGCCACGTGGAGGTGCTGCAGCTGCAGCCCACGATGCTCGTCGTCGTCGTCATCACCGCGGCCGGGGACGTCGCGCGACACGTCGTGCCCACGAACCGGCCCGTCGACCCGGGCCTCGTCGACTGGGCGGGGGAGTACCTCAACGAGCAGGTCGCCGGCCTGTCGATCGGCGAGCACCGGATCACGGGGCGGCTGCAGGACCCGGAGCTGTCGCCCGCCGAGCGCGCCATGCTGGCGCTGCTGGCCCCGGCCTTCCACGAGCTGGGCGACGACGCCCAGGAGCTGCACGTCGGCGGCTCGGCCCGCCAGCTCGCTGCGCACGGCGGTGACGTGCAGCGGGTGCTGCAGCTCGTCGCGATGCTCGACGAGCGCCGGCGCCTGCTCGAGGCGCTGCGCCCGATCGTCGACCGCGGCGCCCCGTCGCTGCTCCCGCGCGGGCGGGGCGGCGTGACGGTGCGCATCGGGTGCGAGAACGCGATGCCCGAGCTGCAGCGGCTCAGCGTGGTCGGGGCCGCGTACGGCGTGGGCGCGCGGCCGCTCGGGATGGTCGGGCTGATCGGCCCGCGGTCGATGGACTACGGGCTGGCCACGCGGGTCGTGCACGTCGCGGCGGGCGGGTTGAGCGACCTCGCGGCCGACCTCTACGGGGGCTGAGGGGCGACCGATCCCGGGCCGGTGCGGGATCTTTGCAGAGCATTCAAGATGCTATGAGCGCGCGCCGATGCTGGCAGCATGCTCAGTTGGCGTCCCCGCATCCGAACCGCCGTGCCGCTCCTGGTGCTGGTGGCTGCGTCGGCGCTGCTCCCGGCAGCGGCAGCCGCCCACGACGGGCGCGGGCTCGGCGACGGGGACACGCCCCGGGCGCCGATCGCGGCCGCCGCCTTCGAGGCTGCGCAGGACGAGGCGTTCGCAGCGCTGCCGCGCGAGACTGCCGGCGGCAGGTGCCTGCGCACGGAGGACGTCGACGGCGTGGGCGATGCCTGCGCCACGCGCGACGGGTTGTTCCGCGTCGTGCTCGATTCGGGTGCGACGATCACCACGCACGGCGGTGACGCCCCGGGCGTCGGTGGCTCGCGCGCGGCCGAGGCGCCGCACATGCCGGGCTCGACGGACGCGCTCGCCAACGCGAGCGTCGCCGACATCCAGTGCGCGACGGCGACCGAGCGCCACATCGAGCTCGTCTACGCGTACCCGTCCAACAAGCCCAACCGGATCGCCGCCGTCACCGGGCCGATGCGGCAGGCGATCTACCAGGCCAGCGCCTTCATCGACGCCGAATCGCGCGCGATCGACGCATCGTCCGGCCGCCGCCTGCGCGTGTTGTGCAGTGGTGGCCTCCCCGTCGTGCAGGCGGTGCAGCTGCCCGCCGCGGGCACCGGCGGCACCGACTACCAGGACGTGGTCGACGGCCTGCTCGGCGCCGGGTTCCCGTCCCCGACCTACAACTCCACCTCGCCGCGCCGGGTCGTGACGTTCTACGACAACCCCGCCAGCAGCGGGGCCGCGGGCACCGGCGACCTGTGGATCGACGACGACGCGGGGGCCGGCAACCTCAACAACAAGGGCGGGCGCTACGCCGTCGAGTTCGACTGGGGCTCCTCCCACCTGCCCCACTGGGACGTGCTGCTGCACGAGGCGAGCCACAACATGGGGGCGGTCGCCGACGCGGCGCCCGACGCATCGGGCAACGGCCACTGCAACGACGGGCTCGACATCATGTGCTACGCCGACGGCGGCGGCACCTCGAACTACACGACCAGCGAGTGCACCTACGAGCGCTACGACTGCGGCGCGGACACCTACTTCAACCCCACTCCGGCGCCCGGCTCGTGGCTCGCCACGCACTGGAACGTCGCCTCCACCGACAACGCCTGGCTGTATCCATGGGACGCGGTGTGGAACGACGGCGGCGTGCCGGACGTGACCCCGCCCACGGTGCCCGGCGGCCTCGCGCTGAGCGCCTCCACGTGGACGAGCATGACGCTCGACTGGTCGGTCAGCACCGACGACCGCAGCTCCGTGCGCTACCGCACCACCGTGGACCACGCGACCGCCGACGGGGGCTGGGCCGTCGACGCGACGCTCGGTCCGTTCTCGGCGCCGCACGTCGTGGTCTCGGGCCTCGTGTCGGGGGCCCCCTACCGGGTGCGCGTCGTCGCCATCGACCAGGCCGGCAACGCCAGCGGCGAGGCGACGCTCCTCACGTCGACGCTGGCGGGCGCGCCGCAGCCGCCGGCCTCCGTGTCGGTCGCCCTGGCGACGAGCTCCTCGATCGACGTGAGCTGGCCTGCAGGCACCTCCTCGGGAACGATCCACGGCTACGACGTCGCCCTCCAGCGCAACGACGGCGCCTGGCGCACGCTCGGCGAGGCGACGGGCACGTCGGTGCGCCTCACCCAGCTCGAGCGCGACTCGCGGTTCCGGGTGCGCATCCGCACGCGGCTGGTCGACGCCACACTCAGCGACTGGCGCACGAGCGACGAGGTGGCCACGCCCGGCACCGTGCTCGACGGGGTGGCCGGGTCCACCGCGCCGCCGGACCGGCCCGTGGTGCGCGTGACGGTGACCGGGGCGACGACCGCGACGGCGGCGTGGACGGCGAGCCCCGGGGCGATCTCGTGGGCCGCGGACCTCATCGACGGCACGGGTGCGGTCGTGCGCACCTTCCCGCGCGGCTCGGCCACCAGCCTGGCGGCGACGGGGCTGCGCCCGGGCACGGAGTACACCGTGCGGGTCACGGCGTGGGCCGCTGGCATCGCCGCCGGGTCGCAGCCCGGGGCGTCCACCTTCACCACCGCGAAGGACACGCTCGCCCCCGGGGTGGTGCGGCTGGTGGGTGCGCCGAAGGTGGCGGGCGCCCGCGTCAAGGTGTCATGGCGTGCCGCCGCCGACAACGTGGCCGTGGTCCGGTACGAGCTGCAGCGCAAGGTCGGCACGCGGTGGGTCTCGGCCGCCCGGGTCGGCAGCGCGGCACGCTCGGCCACGATCGCCGGGCTGCGAGCCCACGCCACCACGCAGCTGCGCATCCGCGCCGTGGACAGCGCCGGCCTCGGCGGTCGCTGGACCAGCTTCGCCGTGCGCCGCCGCTGACGCGCGGCGTCCGATACCATCCCGGGACCGCCAACCCGCGACCGGGATGCACCGAAACCCGCATGGCATCGGACTTCTACCAACTGCTCGAGATCGAGCGCGACGCCGACGCGGCGACGATCAAGCGCGCCTACCGCCGCAAGGCCCGTGAGCTGCACCCCGACGTGAGCGAGGAGCCGGACGCGGAGGAGCGATTCCGCCGCGTGACGGAGGCCTACGAGGTGCTGAGCGACGACGGCCGGCGCGCCACGTACGACCGGTACGGCGAGGACGGGCTCCGCAACGGCGGCTGGGAGCCGCAGTTCGCCAACTTCGGGTCGATCGCCGACATCTTCGGCGCCTTCTTCGGCGACGACCGGTTCGGCGGAGCGGGTGGCGGCGCGGCCGTGGCCGGTGGGCGCGGCGAGGACGTACAGGTCGCGGTCGACCTCGAGTTCCGCGAGGCGGTGCTCGGCGCCGACCGCACCCTGGACTTCACCACGGCCGGTACGTGCGACACCTGCGACGGCTCGGGCGCGGCGACGCCCGACGCCCTGCGCACCTGCGAGACGTGCGCCGGCCAGGGCGCGGTGCGGCAGGTGTCGCGGTCGATCTTCGGCCAGGTCGTGCAGGAGCGGGCGTGCCCGCGGTGCGGTGGCCGCGGCCAGACGATCTCCGACCCCTGTGGCAGCTGCGGTGGCAGCGGCGAGCAGCCGGAGCAGCGCAGCGTCGAGGTCGGCATCCCGGCCGGCATCCAGGACGGCCAGCGCATCCGGCTCACCGGGCGCGGCGGCGTGGGGCACCTGGGCGGGCCCTCGGGCAACCTGTACGTCGACGTGCGCGTGCGCGACGACGAGCGCTTCGTGCGCGAGGGCGACGACCTCATCACCGTCCTGGACCTGACGATCGCCGAAGCGGCCCTCGGCGTGCTCGCGAGCGTCCCGACGGTCGACGGCGAGCCGCGCGAGCTGGAGGTGCCGGCCGGCACCCAGCCCGGCACGCGCATGACGCTGCGCGGGCTCGGTGCGGGGCGCCTGCGCGGCGGCCAGGCCCGCCCGGACGGGCAGGTCGACCGCGGCGACCTCGTCGTCTACTGCAACGTGCGCGTACCGCGCGACCTGTCGCCCGAGCAGCGTGACGCGCTCGCGCGGTTCCAGTCGCTCGAGGACGACCGCATCTACCGCGACCGCGAGGGGATCTTCGATCGCCTCCGGCGGATGGTGAAACCGTGAGCGACGTGGCCCTCGGGCCGGGCGAGGCCTCGCTCGTCGAGGTCGTCGTCCACGTCGCGCCCGAGCACGCCGTCGACGCCGAACTGGCGATCGGCGCGTTCAGCCCGGGCGGCTTCGGCCAGGAGGAGCTGGAGGACGGCGGTGCCCGCTTCACCGTCTACCTGCCGACCGGCGACGAGGCGCGCCTCGAGTCGTGGCTCGCCGGGGAGGGCGTGCCGCTGTTCGGCGCCGCCGACGTGCGCGTGGTGCCGGCCGACTGGTCCGAGCGCTGGAAGGCGTTCCACCAGCCGGTGGTGGTGGGCGGCCTCTGGGTCGGTCCGCCGTGGCAGGTCGACGAGGCCCCCGCGGGCATGCGACGCGTCGTGATCGAGCCGGCGCAGGGATTCGGCACGGGGGCGCACCCGACGACGCGCCTCGTCCTGGGGCTGCTGGCGGAGCAGCCGCGTGCCTCCGTGCTCGACGTGGGCTGCGGCTCGGGCGTGCTGAGCGCGGCGGCGTCGATGCTCGGGTTCGGGCCGATCACCGCGATCGACAACGACCCCGTGGCCGTGGAGTCGACCCGTGACAACCTCGTGCGCAACGGCGTGCGCGGAGTGGATGTCCGCGTCCTCGACGCCCTCCAGCAGGACCTGCCGAAGGCCGACGTCGTGCTCGCCAACGTCATCCTCGAGCCGCTGCTGCGCATGGCGCCGCGCATGACCGCGCCCCGCCTCGTGCTGAGCGGCCTGCTGCGCTCGCAGGTGGAGGAGTGCAGTGCGGCGTACGAGGCGGTCGGCTACGTCGTGCGCGAGCGGCGCGACCGCGACGGGTGGTCGGCGATCGTGCTCGACGATGCACGCCCCGACGCGGCGGCGATGCAGTACCGCGCGGCGTGGTGAGCCACCGGTTCCGCTTCTTCGTCGAGGTGCCGGTGGCGGCCGGTGACCGCGTGCCGCTGGCGGGGACCGACGTGGCGCACGCCCGGGTGCTGCGCCTGGCGGACGGCGATGCGATCGAGCTCGTCGCCGCCGACGGCGGCGTCTGGCAGGCGCGCATCGAGGGCGCCGCTGCGGTGGTCGACCGAGCGGCGAGCGCGGGGCCGGACCTGCCACCCATCGAGCTCGTCGCCGGGGCACTCGTCGGTGGCCGGTTCGACGAACTGGTCGACGGCGCCGTGCAGGCCGGGGCGGCACGCATCGTGCCCCTGGTCGCCGGGCGTCGCGACGCCGAGCGCCTGACCGCCCGCCGGTCCCGGCTCACGCGCATCGCGCGCGCCGCCGCCAAGCAGGCCAAGCGCACCTCGGTGCCGGATGTCGCCGAGCCGGTCGACCACGCCCAGCTGCTCCGCGGGCCGACCGGCATCGTCCTCGACGCGACCGCTCCCGTCGCCCTCGACCGCGTCGTTGCGGACATGCCGCCCGCGTCGGGAGGTGCCCCGCTGCGACTGCTGGTCGGTCCCGCCGAGGGCCTCGATGCGACGCTGCTGGCGAGCCTCGTCGCGGGCGGCTGGCGGCCCGCGCGGCTGGGGCCCACCATCCTTCGGGCGGAGCTGGCCGCCGCCGTCGCGGTCGCCGTCGCGGCCATGCACGCGACTGCCGCATCCGTCGGACCGGAGGAGTAGCCTCCTGCCATGACTCGATTCGTGGTTTCCGCACCCGCACTGACCGCACCCACCGCGCCGCCCGCCCCGGCGCTGCCGGTCGTCGACGATTCGCTCGTGCCGGGCCTGCGCCTGCCGAGCATCCCGGGCCTGCCCGGGCCGACCACGCCCGGCGTGTCCGCCGGCAAGCTCGGTGGCCCGCCCAAGCCCGGCTCCGCCGCCGACCGCCT